>JAZURH010000322.1:0-2455 GCA_045606125.1 Lentisphaeria bacterium
GCGGTAGACTGCCTTGTTGCCGAGCCAGGTGGTCTTGGATTCTTCCGGGTCAAGATAGACGACCACTTTCTTTACCGGAGCGTCCATCATGTCAAGATTGACTTTCTGCGTGAGTTCAACTGCTTCAGCGAAAGTATCATCATTGTCTCCGATGAAAAGACCGCGCATTTCCATTTTGCCGGTGGACTGGTTCTTTGCCATGACAGTCATGATGTAGACTATGGGAAGGTCAGCCAGGAAAGTGTGAACACCGTAGTTGAACAACCTGCGGACAGGTGAGTCATTGCGCCCCATCAGATTTTCCATTCCGGCTGTAGCACCGAGAAAATGAGACTTGTTGATCATGTCGGAACCGCCCACGCCGACCATGATGTTTTTGGTGTAGTTTGCCATTCCGACTACTTCGTGGGGAACTACCTGGCCAACGGAGAGAATAAGGTCATATCCGTTGAACAGGCATTTGTTGCACTGGACCTGGACGGAGTAGTCCAGGTTTCCGTCTGACCACTCGCTGATAAGTGAAGAAGGAACTTCGCCGAGAGAGACTACATCGTTGCGCCAGTCATGGACAATGAAGCGGTCCAGAGGGATCTTTTCGCCGAACATGGCCCTTATTTCCTTTTCCGTCATGGGAAAATGTGTTCCCAGAGCCGGTATGATGTCTATATGAGCCGTTGGTGAGAGCATATCATACAGCATTGCCGTAATGGGACCAGCATTCGAGTTGAATCGTGTAAAATCCGGCGGTATAATAAGAATCTTTTTCAGCGGCTTGTCGATTTTTGCGAGTGCTTCCTTTATGACTGCGATTTTTTCGCAGTCGGTAAGTGCCATGTCAATGCCTGCTCTTGATGCAAGTGTTGTCATTTTTTCTTTTCCTGTATTGTTGCTGTTTTATTTGCTGAATCGTTTTCTGATTCTTTTTTCTTTTTTACGAATTTTGATTCTGTTCCATTTCTAATGCGTATGATATTGTCTTTGTGTCTTACTACAACCAGTGCCGCAACCACTGCAAGAAGTATAATTCCCTGCCATGAGACATTTGAGTGTCCGAGGATCTTCAGGAAAAAGGCTATGATTGCAATGCAGGACACGGATATCATGCTTGCCAGTGAGACTATTCTTGAAAGATTGAACACTATCAGCCATATTATTCCCCCTATAAGCACGGGGATAAATGCAATGCCAGTCACAACGCCCAGGCTGGTTGCAACTCCCTTTCCACCTTTGAACATGAGCCAGATAGGGAAGATATGGCCGCATACGGCCGCAAGCGCTGCCACTATGGAACCGTATCCGGCCCCTATTGACAGCTGGGCTCCAAGATATTTTCCGAACAGGATAACCGGCAGATACCCTTTGAGGAAGTCAAATGTGAAGCAGATTATGCTCCAGTCTCTTCCAAGTACGCGCCGTACATTTGTTGCGCCAATATTGTGGCTGCCGTGTTTTCTTATGTCTATTCCGTTGAGCTTGCCTATCAGATATCCTGTGGGGAGACTGCCTGAAAAATAGGAAAATATAGCTATTATGGTTATCTCAAGGGCAAGTTTTGTGGAATCTGACATTTTTACTCCTTGGCTTTATGGTTAGTTTCCGGACGCCTGGCGTTCAGAATCTTCCTGTTTTTCTTAAATCAAAGCATTCCTGGCATCTGAAAACATCCACGCCGTAGACAGGAGTTGTAGCAGGAAGTACTTTTATGGTGAAGACATCTCCGGTGGCAAGTTCAATGCTGTCTGTATCATTGTCTGCGAAAACCATGGCCGGACCTCTCAACAGTTCCGTGCGTATGATTGTGTCAGCCGGCAGAACAGTGTATCCGAGGAGATCCAGGGAGTTATTGAACGCCATGCCCAGGCCTGTACGCAGATTGCCGTGAGTCATGCTCTGGAAATATCCCGTGCTTCCGAAAGGGGTGGCAACAAGCAGTGAGTCACAGATCACCTGCGAGCGGAACAGTTCTCCGTCCAGCCATATTCTGAATCTTATGGCTCCGGTGGGCTCGAGGTGGTTTATAAGTACATCGTTTACTCCTCTGAGCGCTCCCTTGACCGATGATACTTCCAGTTTGTGGAGTTCCGACTTTGTAAGTTTTCCCGCAAACAATTTTGACAGTGTTCCCATCTCGCCGTGCTGGGGGCATTTTGGGTTTTGACGCCTGTCTCTAAGCGGGCATTTTGGTACGCCGGGGTATTTGCGTTCAGCGCCGAGCAAAGCGCCGTCCCCGCCGTGGGATATTACCAGGTCCGGATTTTCTTCTACTATTCTGCAGGGGAAATGTTCCAGAAGCGGGCGCAGGTCTTCCAGATTGCGCCCTTCAATGGCTACATTCAATTCAGATTTTTTGAAGATATCATCCATAGATTCTCCGTATTTCAAATAACAAAATATTGCCATAAGGTAATATTGATTCCCTAAAAAACAAGTCATTTTATGTTTCCTCAAGACTGCT
>JAZURH010000323.1:0-1665 GCA_045606125.1 Lentisphaeria bacterium
CTTTCTGCTGCCTGTACAAGGCAATAGACTTTGCGGCTCAAGGCAAGATGAACTCGGCGCGCACGGAACTGAACAGGGCGGTTCAGCATCAGGAGAACTGGGTTTATGAAAGGAAAAAGGATGTGGAGGCTGCCTACAATAAATTGAACAAGGATAGCGAGGCCGCCGCGAACAAGGAGAAAGTCGGCGATGCATGCAGCCTGGAGAAAGTCCAGGACATTGCCTCCGACAGCAGGATGGTCAAGCTGATACAAGACAGATCAGGATTCGACTACAATGAATACGGGAACCTGGAGCAGCTTTCTGCATTGAATTACACCAGCATCTACCTTGCGCATCTTTGCGGAGTATTCCGCTGGCTGAACAATGACGGAGGCAGAAACTTCCTGAGGGATGCTACAACTCTCGCTCCTGGCAACCAATTGCTTGCCGAGGATTTCGGCAATGCAGACAAACGCGTGGGGCCTGGAAACAATGTATGGATTTATGTGGAGGACGGGCTTTGCTGCTACAGGGAGGAATTCTCCGTGGTATTTCCCGCATTTCTGCTGCCTTACAACGATCTGGTGTACACTGCGTCATTATCACTGCCGCTACTGAGGGAGCGGCTCCCCGCCGCCGAGAAATATTATGTGGAAACATCAGACGGCATGCGCCAAATGCTGTTTCTTGAAAACATAGACAGACTGGTCCGCACGGAATACGGCATTTTCATGCGCGGGGCTGTGCCTCGTGAAATCATGCGTGTTCTCCTGCGCGTGGGCAGCCAGGCCGCCCTTGGCATAGCGGCGCGGAATACCCGCAATGAATTTGCCAGGCTGGCCTTGTACATTTCCCAGCTAAGTGTCAGCATCTATGGCATTGCCACTTCCAAGGCGGACACCCGCTCATGGCAGACGCTGCCAAAGAACGTCTATGTGCAGAGAGTCCCCAGCCCCTCTGACGGCAAACTCCAGATCAAGGCGGGCAATATGCAGACCATCGGGGTTGAAGTCCCCAGAGACGGCAAGGCCATCGTCTGGGTCAGGCGTTCAACTCCATTTGCCCCGCCCAGCGCCAAGGTCATCAGTTTCAGGGAATTGAGGTGATTTCACGGCGTCAGTGTGAGCGCCTTAGCGGTGCTCACACTGGATGTTTTGAAAATCTCTTTAGAAAAAACTCTCAAGGCTTGCTATAGGTGGACATGAAGGAGGAATTGCCAGGGCAATTTCTTGAAAGTTCTCCACTCCAAAGACCCATTTCAAGCAAGAGATAAATATGGAAGAATTACAATCAGTCCCATTTGACAATCTCTTTTTGAGAATCAGCCGCAAATTGATTTATCGCCTGGACAATGCCATGTTCAACCACAACGGGAGCAATGGCCCGGACTATAAGCCAACGCAATATCTGCTGGTGCTTCCATTCTTGTATGGCATTCTGGCCATCATTTACTGCATATTCAGCGCGTTTTGCCCAGGAAGCTCGGAGATTGCCGCTCAGCAAAAAGCAATTTTTGGCATTGCCTGGCTTGTGGGCGTGAATCTGCTTTTCATGGCGAAGCGCATCATCTGCATGCCAAGCTGGACCAAGCGGATCTTTTATTCTGTATTCGTTGTCGTTGTCACTGCAGCCTATGCGTTCCTTGTCTTCTATTTCGCATATATTTTTGTTATGCTCCTTATC
>JAZURH010000324.1:0-7410 GCA_045606125.1 Lentisphaeria bacterium
CCATGTGGATTTCACTGATTGCAGAAACGAATGTGTGGAGATTCTGAAGTCCCTGGCAATGGAACTGGATAATTTCCATGAAACTTGCGGCAGGCAATTTCTGGATTTGAATCGTGAGCAGATTCTTGTAGACGGAAAAAATAATGTCAAGCTGCTTTTAAACTCAAGTTTTCTGGCTGATATTCCATTTGCAGGAGCCGATGTGGTTAATTTTTCAATTATAGTTTTGGAACTGCTGTTTGGAAAAAGTTGGTCTGATAGCGGAAAACTCAGAGTCATGCCTTATGGCGACAGCAGTGTACAAGACATTCTTCCTCACGATATTGATGCCAAAATAAGAGAGGTATTACTATGTGGATTACGGGGGGAGGCAGAATCTTGCGGCACTTTTTTGAATAAAGTGCTGGCTCTGCTTCAAAACACTTCAAAAGAAGGCGAGGACTTTGAATTTGAAATTGCAGAAAATATGGCAATAAAAATGAAATGGATAGCTCCCGGCAAGTTCAGCATGGGAAGTCCTGTAAAGGAACTGGGGCGCGGAGAAGACGATATGGAACTGCATGAAGATGTGGTAAAGGAGGGTTTCTGGTTAGGAATCTATCCCGTAACGCAGGGGCAGTTTATTCAGCTGATGGGTGGCGACAATACTTCTACATATCAGAATGACCAGCATCCGATGAATACATTGACCTGGCAGGACGCAATGGAGGTCTGTAATAAACTGAATACCACCATGGCGGGAGCCATACCAAAAGGCTTCAAATTTGCACTGCCGACAGAAGTACAATGGGAGTATGCCTGCAGAGCAGGTAAAAAAAGTGCGCTTTACTCGGGACGCGAATTGACTGATGAAAAAATTTGTACCAATCTTGATAAAATTGCCTGGTATAATGGCAATAAGAAAAATGGTGGAGACCCCCTTTCTCCGGTTAAGCCTGTCGGTTCCAAAGAACCAAATGCCTGGGGGCTTTACGATATGCTGGGAAATGTTCTTGAATGGTGTTCCGATGATATGGATGACAGGCATTGCGCCAGAGGCGGACGCGGAAATAAGCCCGCAGGCTTCTGCAGGTGCGCTTCCCGGGAAATCATAAAAGATGGAGATGCCTCACGACAATCACGCATGCATACAGGCATGCGTATTGCCATTGTTAAAATCTGACAATTCTTGTGTAATAAATATTTTTTTAGGAGTTTTGCAAAATGGCTGCTTTGATAGAATCTCTTGCGGATAACAGTGTAAAATTGAAGGAGAAGGGCTATACATACGTAGCTGCTTTGGATTTCGGTACATCCAATTCCGGCGTGGTCTGGGGAACAGCGGACAAAGATATAAAATCTGAGTTCAATTATGCTAATCGTAAACAGGGGGCAAGTTATGCAAAGGTTCCCACTGTGCTCGTAGTAAAAAAGGAAGTACTCGAAAAACTTGCGTCACTTGAAAAGGAAAAACTGATTTTCGGCGGGCTTGGTGATGACGTCATTGATGATGTCAATGTGTATTTTGGTGAAGACGCAGACGAGTTTCTGCTTGAAGATCCGGATCAAAACCCGTTAAATGAAGGCTGGGTGCGCTTTGAGTATTTTAAGATGGCTTTGCATAATGGCAATGGCAGAGTACGGGGATCCGATGGCAAAGAATACGATTTGCAGGGTATAATTGAACTGTATATCAGAGGCATGGTGGAAAATGCCTATGACAACATGAAAGAGAATGGTGTTGATGTACGCACACTTAAAGGGCAGCCTGTGTTGTGGGGCCTTACTATTCCAACCGTATGGGAAGCTGAAGAAAAGACCATTATGGAAAATGCAGCAAAAAAGGCTCTTGACGGACAGGACCCAGTCTTTATTCTTGAGCCTGAAGGCGCAGCCATGAGTTTCGCAAACAACAACAATATAGACCTTGACAACGGAAAAGTTTTCATGGTGGTTGACTGCGGCGGCGGAACTACTGATATTGTGGTACAGAAAGTCATACAGAATAGCGGCGTCAGCAGCATAGAGGAAGTCCTGCGTTCCCAGGGAAATGCGGAAGCAGGATGGGAAATGGACAAGCTTTTCTTCAGGCTTCTGGCTGAAAAACTGGCTGAAATAAGCGGTGAAGTCCCAAAAGAAGATGCCTATAAAAGGTTTATAGAGGATTTCTACGAAGAAGATATTACAGGCAAGCTTGAATTGGATGAATCATGGATGAAATACAAGCATCAAACGCAAAGAAATGATGAAATCTACTTTGAGTGCCCAATGATATATGCTTCATGGCTGCATGGTAAATTTGAAAAGGTTTTCTTTGCATGCCGTAAAAGAAATGGAATATTTGTAAAAATAAATCTGAATGATATCAGGCAGAATGTATATGTTCCCGTCGGCAATAAAATCGTGGAGTTGATGGAAACAATGTACGAAGAACTTGATAAAAAGAACATAAAGCTGGATTACATATTTGGAGCTGGAGGACTGATTGCACTTGAGCCTCTTCAGGATTTAATCAAGGATCACATGCCGGATTATATGGATGCGGACAGTGACTGCTTTTTCGCCAGCAATGAGAGCCGGGGAAATCATGTCCACGGTGGAACCATTATGCAGGGTGCCGCATGCCATCTTGTGTTTGGTGACTGCGTTAGAAGGATTTCCAAAAGATATTATTATACGCAAATATTCTATCATGCAGCAAATCTTGCCGAAACATTATGGCAGAAGCAATGGAAAAAAATGAATATTACAAAGAAAGACTTTGATAAACTTTTCAAAGAAGAAATAGGAAAAGCTGTAAAAGAGGATTCCATGGTTCTTGCATTGATTCCATTGTGTGCAGCAGGAAATATAGCTGAAAAATATGAAAGTGAAAAAATTGGTCCAAAGACTAAAAATCAAAAAACAGTTGAATTGGAGGTTTTCTCTTCAACAGAGCCTCACCTGTTCTTTGCAGCAGCGAAAGATGCTGTAAGACATGAAACAGGAGATAATGGCAAGAAATGCGTTTCTTTTAAAATAACTGATCCTGATAAAAAATATGTGATATCCATTGATTTCAACCAGTTCCAGCAGAATTATTTTGATGTGGTGGTAAGAGAGGCAGACTCATCTAATGTAGTGGACACCATCAGAATAAAGCCTGAAATTAAGAACAGTTTGCACTAATTCAAGGGAGATGCTGATATGTCACAGGAAAATTCAAATCAACCGAATGAAAATGTTAATGATACATACTTTTCCGGAATCATAAGGCGCCTGGAAGCACAGGAAAAGATTGTAGCAGAGCATACAGAGCAGCTTGATGCCATGCGCAGACAAGAGGCTGTGATTGAGGAGCTTCAAAACAGACTAAATACTGAAAAGGAAAAAAGCAGGCTTCTGGAAGGTCGTTTTAAGAGATTGAGAGGAGAACATGGTAAGCTTAAAAATGAAGTAACTGTACTTCAAAGTTGGCGTTCTGACAGGTGGCTTGTACTGAAACTTATCGGACAACTTTTTGTGCCGCCTACATTCATACCGGATGCAGAAAATACAGTGAATAACAGCAGCGATGCTTCGGATGATGAATCACAAATCAGTGATATGGTGCAAAACTTTGTATCCGGCAGACTTGACCAGTACCTGAGAAGCTTCGAGCAGCATATAAGCGAAGAACTTGAGGATGTTAGAAAAAGATTTAAAGACACCGAAGAGTTGGGCGCAAAATTCAGTCAATTGGAACAAAGATACTCTGAGTTGGACTCGGAGCAGAAAACTTTAACGGAGGAAAATCAAAACTGCATTAAACAGCTTAAGGCCAGACTTCAGAAAGCTTTGCAGGATATTGATACACTTGAAAATGAGCTGAAAAATCAGAAAAACATAGTTTCAGATACACTTATTTCTGCAGAAAATCGGGAAAGTAATCTGAAACTTGCTGTTGATAGAGAACTTGACGCTATCACAAAAAAACTTGTATCTACAATAAAGAAAATCACAGAGGATTTTAATTCGCAAATTTCCGGCGTGACCATAGGCATGCAGCAGAATGAAAAATATATAAATGAAGTGAAAAACCACTTGCAAAAGCTGGCAAATGACTCTCGGGACATGCATAATGCCACGGAATCAGCATTGGCTGGTATAAGCGAAAAATCTGATGCTGCAGATGCTCTGATAAATGCTCTTACACAAAAATACACAAACGACAATATAAAAATAACCAATCAGGCAAAAGCCATGTTCACGGAGCTTGGCAGACTTTGCGAAGATATTTACCAGGAAGAAATTTATGTAGAGGAGCCCGAGTTTGAATCCTGGGCTTTCAACTACTTTGCAGCACGCTTGAAAAATGACCCGGAACTACCGGTATATAAATCAGATGAAGGCAATGAACATGTGCAAAATGTAAAAAAACTGGTGAATGAATTTTTATCAGAATATGATTGTATGGACCTTTGCAGAAAAACGGAAAATTGCAGTTTTGCAAGTTGTCTGATAATACCAAAGGAAGGTGAAACTTATAACCCAGACATACATAGTGTCAAAGGATTTGTAAAGCCGGACAAGAGTGGAAAAAGTATAATAGAAAGTGTTTTTGTCCCTGGTCTTATGATTCCAAGCAATCCCAAAAAGAACATCAAAGCCTATGTTTCTCTGAAAGGAAAAGAAATTGAAGGTTCGCCGGAGGAATCTCAGACCATGGGCTGAAAGGTGATTTCATGTTAAGATATTCCAGAAAAAAAGAGCATTGTCATGTACTTGGTCCGGGAGATAGAGCTGTTATATGGTTTCATGGATGCTCGAAAAATTGCCCGGGGTGCATTGCCAGGGAAATGAATAATTCAACAGAGGAAACTTCATTGTCTCCAGAAGAACTTTATACTTGGCTGAAGGGCATTGAGGGCATTGAGGGGGTGACATTATCCGGAGGAGAGCCTTTTGAACAGAATCCGGAGGATCTTGCTGTTTTTCTGAAAATGATAAAAGAATCCCCCCAAAATTTGTCCGTGATAATTTTCACAGGAAAGTATCTTGAAGATATAAAATGCGATGAAAAACTGGCACCGCTGCTTTCTTATGTGGATATAATTGTAGATGGACCTTATGATGAAAGCCTTAATGATGGAACGGGACTGAGGGGGTCTAACAATCAGAATATCCATTTCCTTACAGAAAGGTATGGGAACATTAAAAAGGAGTTGATGCGGAGTAGCATGAGAAAGCTGGAACTTGAATTGACTGCGGACGGTGAACTTGAAATGAGTGGCATACCGGAAAAGGGGTTTATGAAGAAGTTCATGGCCGCATTGGAGAAAGAAGGCTGCACATTACGATAGCCAGTCTCTATAATGAAACTCTGACTATAGTTTATTACAAGCAATAAAAGGTAATCAAAATGGCAAAAAATGATTCAAGCTTTTCATTTGACAATGCACCAATGTTTGCTGATGACAGTGAAGACAAAGGAGCTATGTTCATAAGTATGGAAAATAGCCCCAAGGAAGTTATGGATGATTTAGGTGCACTTTACAATGCGGCTTTTCATGGGGATGCTGATGCTCAGTGGAAGCTTGGAGCATGCGTTGCACAGAAGGAAGGTGGCAGTTTCCAGGAGGTCATGTTCTGGTGGAGCAAGGCAGCGGACAATGGAAATGAACTTGCAATGAAATTGCTGTCTGAGACATGTGCCAAAGGAGTTGAACTGGCGGGAACTCCTGTGATTCGGAATGAAAAAGCTGAAGCCGTTACAGTTAAAAAAGAAACGGTCAGGAAAGAGGAGAAGCAGGAAACGGTCTGCATGGAAAAGGATGTGATGTCAATTGAGCTTGCAGAGGGGATAAAACTGGACATGGTCTTCGTCGAAAAAGGCTCCTTCACCATGAGCGCCAGAGATGGAGAAAATGAAAGATCAGAGGTTGAACACAAGGTAGAATTGACCAAAAGTTTCCGCATAGGAAAGTTCCCGGTTACCCAGGGACAGTGGACTGCTATTATGGGATGGAATCCATCTGACTTCGAGGGCAAGGAGGATTGTGAAAACTATCCTGTGGAATCAGTAAGTTGGAATGATGCCATGGAGCTTTGCGACAGGCTGAACGAAGGCGGATTAGCCCCCAAGGGGTGGAAATTCACCCTTCCTACGGAAACTCAGTGGGAATATGCCGCCAAAGGAGGCAGTCGTTCCAGTCGCTGCAAATATGCCGGAGGAGATGATATAGAAGCTGTTGCATGGTATGATGGTAACAATGGAAGAAGCACTCATGCAGTAGGTCAGAAAATACCCAATAAGCTGGGACTGCATGATATGTCCGGCAATGTATGGGAGTGGTGCCTGGATAAATGGGTGTATGACAGCAGTAAGCTTGAGCCCGAGTTTCTGTACAAGGACGGAGAGGATGAGGGTTCGCTTCGCGCGTATCGCGGCGGCAGCTGGGGCAGCTACGCCAGGGGCTGCCGGGTCGCTGAGCGGGGCTACGGCGGGCCGACGATTCGGGGCAACCGCCTCGGCTTCCGGCTGGCTCTGGTCTGTATTGATTGATGATATTTTTATTCATCATTGAATTTTTTTTCTACTTGTGCAGTGCAAATTTTTTGTAATACACATTGCCTGTGGCAATGCAGAGGAAGAAAACGGGAAGATGAATACTTTTTTGCGCAATCATCGCATTCTTTCACTGCGCAAGGAATTTGTAAACAACGGTTCTGACAGCCCGTGGTGCTGTTGTGTAGAATATATGGAGGGCACAGGTAAGATATCATCTTCTTTGACAACCAGAGAAAAAGACTCTGAGCAGATTGATTACAGGGCACTTCTAAATGATCAGGAGTTTTCCAGATTTTTGAAATACAAACAGAGCCGCAATCAACTTGCAGAAAAAGCCGGAGTTCCACCATACGCAGTATTTTTGAATGCCCATCTGGCTGCTATGGCCCAGTTTACATCCCTTGATTTAACGGCTATGGCATCCATTCCCGGAATAGGAAAAAGCAAGATGGAAAAATGCGGCGAGTCATTTTTGGAACTGATAAGCGAAACTGGGCAAAACGATGAAGCGTGCGGGAAATCTGTTTCAACAAATAACTGAAATCTCCAATCTGGAATTAGCGTTCTGGAAAGCCCAGCGTGGGAAAGCGGGCAAGCGTGAGGTACAGGAATTCCGGAAATCCCTTCAGGAAAATCTGCTTGAAATGCGGGAGAGTATGCTCTCCGGTGATTTCAAAATCGGGAATTATCATTATTTCACCGTATATGACCCGAAAGAACGCACCATTTGCGCTGCTAAAAATTACCCATTTTGGCTGGCTATTTTTTTTACCAGTTCCTGATTGGCTCCTGTAAACGCAATAATATCTTCCATTGGCAAATTGCACTGAAGCATTTTTTTGATTATTGACTGCTCTTTTGCTTTCATGCCTTGTTCCATGCCTTGTTCCATGCCTTGTTCC
>JAZURH010000325.1:0-2917 GCA_045606125.1 Lentisphaeria bacterium
TCATGACCTCGGTCATACGAGCGGTGATCTCCTCGTGCATCTTAGCGAAGTCGTCCTCGGTAGCAACGCCGCCCAGGATGAGCTTGGTCTTGAATGCAACGATGGGATCGGCAGCCTTCCAGGCCTCGATCTCCTCTGCGGTACGGTAGGTGGAGGAGTCGGAGGGAGAGTGACCGGATACACGGTAGGTAACCACGTCAAGCAGTGCGGGACCCTTGCCCTCAAGCAGCAGTGCCTTCTTGCGGGTCACAGCATCGATCACAGCAAGCGGATCGTAACCGTTCACGCGCTCTGCGTGCATCTGCTCGGGGTTGACACCTGCGCCGATACGTGCCAGGAAGTTGTATCCCATGGTCTCGCCATTGGTCTGTCCGCCCATTCCGTACTGGTTGTTGAAGCAGTTGAAGAGGATAGGCATGCCTGTTCCCTTTCCGTCATCCCACAGCTTGCGGTACTGGTCCATGGCAGAGAACATAAGTCCTTCCCACACAGGGCCGCATGCGAATGATGCGTCACCGATGTTGCAGACAACGATTCCGGGCTTGCCGTTGACGCGCTTGAAGAGAGCGGCGCCGGGGGCTACTGAGCCTGAACCGCCGACAATGGCGTTGTTGGGATAGATGCCGAAGGGAGTGAAGAAAGCGTGCATGGAACCGCCCCAGCCCTTGTTGAATCCGGTAACACGGGCGAAGATTTCGGCGTATGCGCCGTAGATGAGGAAGTTGCGTGCCAAATCCTTGACATTGGCGCATTTGCAGTGCTTTTCAACGACCTTGAGGGTTGCGCCGTCAAAGAAGTTCTTCATGATGTCCATGAGCTTCTCGTCATCCAGCTTGCGGATTGCGGAGAGTCCCTTTGCCAGGATTTCACTGTGGCTGCGGTGTGAGCCAAAGGTGTGGTCGTCAATATCCAGGCTGTATGCCTGACCTACTGCTGCGGCTTCCTGTCCCATTGAAAGGTGGGCGGGTCCTGCATGGTTGTATTCGACGCCGTTGTACTTTCCGTTGAGCTTGAGTTCATTGATGATGGTCTCGAAAGTACGGAGAACTATCATGTCATGGTAGATGGTCAGGAAGTCATCTTTGCTGTAGAGCTTCTTTTCCTGTGCCGGTGTCTTGCTGTATGCGCAGACCGGTATGGGTGTAAAATCGATTTGACCCTTTGCAAACAGTTTTTCAGGGTAGATTTCCAAACACTTTGTCATTGTCTTGAACTCCTGGTAATTGTCTATATTCAGATTTCAACGGATTTTTTCAAAGATCCACCACGGTTTCCTTGAGGGCTTCGCTGGTGGTAGGATGGGGGAACACGATCTTGCGGACCAGAGACGGTGTATATTCAAGGCCGACCATGGCAGAAGCGGAAGCTATGAACTCGCCGCAGCAGCCGCCTATCATGTGAACGCCCAGAATCTGACCGTACTTTTCACCGACCAGGACCTTGACTGTACCTGACTTGCCTTCGTTTTCCACCATAAAGCGCCCGGCAACCGCCATGGGCATAACGGCCTTGCGGTATGCAACGCCGTTCTTCTGCAGTTCTTCTTCAGTGGCTCCGACCTGTGCCACTTCGGGATGAGTGTAGATGACGGAGGGAATTGCGGTATAGCTCATGCGGTCGGGAGTGCCAAACATATTGTTCACGGCAACCTGGCCTTCGCGTGTTGCGGCATGTGCCAGCAGGCAGCGTCCAGTGCAGTCGCCGCAGGCCCAGATACCGGGCACATTGGTCTTTCCGAACTCGTCTGTCTTGATGCCCCTGCGGTCAAACTCAACACCAGCCTCTTCAAGACCAATGCCCTTGAGCACGGGTGAACGGCCAATAGCGCTGAGGATCCATGTGCCCTGTATGCTCTGTTCCTTTCCTTCCGGATCAGTATAGTAAAGCACATCGCCTTCGATGCGTGTAACTTTGCAGGAAAGATTAAACTCGATACCGGCCTTCTTCAGGTCTGCCATAAGCTTCTTTGCCAGTTCCGCATCCACCATGGGAGCAATCTTGGGAAGCATTTCAACAATGCTGACCTTTGTTCCGACAGTAGCAAAGAATGATGCGAATTCCAATCCGATAACGCCGCCGCCGATAATGACCAGCTTTTCAGGTATCGTGTCAAGTGCCAGAATGCCTGTTGAGTCCAGCACCTTGGGGTTGTCCCTGAGTCCGGGAATTGGGGGGCATGCAGGCACTGAGCCTGTTGCCACCAGGATATTTGCAGCTTCGTATTCTTTGCCGTCCGCCGTGACCTTGCCATTGCCGGCAAGCTTGGCCTCAGCCTTGATAACATCCACACCTGCGCGCTTGAGCATGCCAGCAACACCCTTGATAAGAGTTGCAACGACTTTCTGCTTGCGTGCCTGGACAGCCGCCATGTCCAGCTTGGCTTCACCGGCGTTCACGCCATAGAGACCCGCTTCGCGGCATTCTTCAAGAGCCTTCGCCGAGCGGAGGAATGTCTTGGTGGGGATACATCCCACATTCAGGCATGTTCCGCCAAGTTCCTGCTTTTCAAAAAGGGCCACTTTCTTTCCCATCTTGGCTGCATAAGCAGCTGCCTCGTAACCGCCGGGGCCCGCGCCGATAACTATCAGATCGTACATTTTCCTTCTCCTTGGGGATATTGAAGCAAGGCATCCGGTCCCCCTGTCTTGAAGCAGAGGGACATGCCTTGCATTTAAGGTAAGCTCACCGATTTCAGCCGGCTACGCAGACAAGCTCAAAATTCTCAATGATGTCCTTGAGAGTCTGGAGGAACCTTGCGCCGGGTGCGCCGTCAATGACCATGTGGTTCATTGTAAGCGAGAACTGCATGTAGTCCTTGTAGACGATTTCGCCGCTCTTTGTGCGGATGGGACGGAGCAGGGTCTTGCCTACACCCAGAATTGCAAGCTGGGGAGCGCTGATAACCGGTGTGAAGGTG
>JAZURH010000326.1:0-3746 GCA_045606125.1 Lentisphaeria bacterium
TCCCTCCATAACGACTGTGTATTAACCAAAAATAGACACAAATAGACACAAATAAGCTTTAATTGATTTTGAATAGGCATCCTTATTGCTGTCAAACTGATTTATGTAAATAGATTAAGCAGGCAAACATCAGACGCAGTAAGTTCAAAGTCAGCTCAAATCCTATTCGTTTTTTGTTTATAATGGAACCCGACATAATCCCCGGGCACCCAATAAAGTATCGCTTCTATCTCAAAAAGCAAATACAAAATCTGAAAATAAATGAATTTATTTGATGTATATAAATACTTGCAATATTATTTATTTCAATTATTGCTGTAATTCCACATATATTCCTTAATTTTATAAAACGCATGATTTCAAGGCGCAATTTAACACAACCGAATAATGCTCCCTTTGTATTGATGCCCTTCAGCCTGATACGCTCGTCAACCATAACACGCCTTTCTTCCTGATGTACGTTAGCTTTGTTCCATAACTTCATAGAGCATTTGGAAAAGCTGTCGCAGATGTCGTTCAGACTCAGCGCATGGGCAAAATAAGAATAGACCATTGTCAGAACATAGCTGATTGCACTGTATGAAGAGTTGTGGATTTTATGTTTGCTCGCAAATCCTTCGATAATTCTGTTCATCCTCCAACTTGAAATCTGAGCAAGAACGGACATTGTATGCCTTGTCAATGTTCAGGCATCTCATAATTGCTTGAAAGGCTGCCAATAAGATGCCCATGATACCGTTTTTTCAATTTAACCGCCAAGTTGTAAGACGGCTGTAAACAAATAATGCAATGCACTTGACACCAACGACGCTTTTTATACATTATTACAGGATTCGCCGGAATACAGGCACTTCTTAGAAATCAACATTTAAATACGGGAAACTTGAAATGAAAATCAACTTTACACCTTCAGGAAAAATTAAGCCGGTTCACAGCGTTGGGCAACCGCCGATTCTGGGATGGTGCGACTACAGCATGTTCCATTACCTCAAGGAAGTAGGAGTAAAATATTCCCGTCTCCACGATGTAGGCGGAGCATTCGGCAAAGGCATATATGTAGATATTCCAAACCTGTTCAGGAATTTTGACGCCGACCCGGAAAATCCTGATTCATACGATTTCGCATTTACGGACAAATTATTGACGGCACTTGTCGAAAACGGCATTGAACCATATTTCAGACTCGGAGTGACAATAGAAAACGCCTGCGCCATCCGGGCATACCACATCTATCCCCCCAAAGACTACATGCAGTGGACCCGTATCTGCGAAGGCATAATACGTCACTACACGGAAGGCTGGGCAAACGGATATCACATGAAAATATCCCATTGGGAAATATGGAACGAGCCGGACAACATGCCAGATCCCATGGAAAACCATCTCTGGCGCGGCACATTTGAACAGTACATGGAACTGTACAAAACAGCCTCGATATACCTGAAAAACAAGTTCCCCCACCTTATGATAGGCGGTTACGGCAGCAGCGGATTCTATGCCGTCACCAAAACTCAGGGATATACAGCAGGCGACCCCGTTCACACGGCAAGACTGGATCATCTTGTGACTGTTTTCCACAAGTTCCTTGATTTCATCAGCGCAAACAAATGTCCTCTTGATTTCTTTGCATTCCATTTCTACGACACATGCGAATATCTGAAACAGCAAATCGACTATGTAAAGGAGCATCTGGACAAGGCGGGATACGGACACACGGAACTTTCACTCAATGAATGGAGACCCACCGGAGACAAAAATGACACTCCCGAACAGGCCTCCCATCTGGCGGCAGTGCTTGCTATTGCACAGAACTCACCATTGAGTGACGCAGAGATATATGATGCAAAATGCGGCATGGGATCATACAGTCCCCTCTTCGACCCAATCACGTACAAACCACGCAAAGGATACTATGCCTTTAAGGCTTTCAATGAACTTTACAAGCTGGGAACGGCGTTGCCAGTCGAGAATGTGCCGGACGGAATGTACGCTGCCGCAGCAGAAAACCGCGAAGAAACTGCTGTAATGCTTGTAAACCGCAGCGGGAAGACACAGCCGTTAGGCCTTGACGGGATCATTTCATGCCAGTTGCTTGATGCAAACCATAACCTGGAGGATGTACCTGTTCCCGAAACAATTGAAAACTATGGAGTAATGCTATTGAAAATAAAAAAATAGTATCACCGGAGCCAACAGAGAGATGTCAAAATGATATTACACAAAAAAACTGGTTTTGATCCTGAGTCGTACCATACTGCAAAGTTCTGTTTCACTCTAATTGAGCTTCTGGTAGTAATAGCCATCATTGCCATTCTTGCGGCCATGCTGCTTCCAGCACTGTCAAAAGCCCGTGAAAAAGCCCGTTCCATCTCCTGCACAAACAATCTGAAGACCATGGGCACATTCTGCGCTTTCTATTCTGATGATTACGAAGGCTGGTTGCTGCCATGTAATTATGACACCACAAAATCCAACGGAATCAACAAGAGTTTCATAAACATAATGACAAAGTTCTACATGGGAGCTACGGAAAACTTTGCAGGAAATGCAGGGAACATGAAAAAGTACGCTCTGTTTGTATGCCCGTCGGAGGGAAGACGATGGGGCAGTTCCAGCGAGGGATACTTTACCTATTCCCACTATATGAGAAACGCAGTCATAGGCTCAACAAATGAAGCAGCCGGAAACTATCAGCTTCATAATGAATCAAATGTGACCATGCCGTCTTCTGCACTTTCCATAACAGACAGCCGCCTGACAAAACAATATGTAATGAACTGGGTCACATATTTGAAACAGGCGGGAAGACACGGAGGCGTGGATTCAACAAGTATGCCCGATCCTCCAAGTTATATCAACGGCTCGCTTAATATGCTGTATATTGACGGGCATGCAACCAATGTAAAGCGTCCCGATCTTGTCTATACAAGTGAAAATGACCTGCGTCTCGGATTGAACAATGTGAAGAAATTCCTTTAATGTACATAATCGAGTAGGAGGTAGGCGATTATTTCGCCTACCGTCCTCTCACACCACCGTGCGTACCGTTCGGTACACGGCGGTTTCCCAGTTTACGCGCAGTGCACAGACTGGTAGCAGGTAAAGAAATACACGAATCCAGCCCTCTGCAGTCGGTCGTTGTCAAGTGCCCTGTGCATTTGCTCGCACAGTGCGGCGTGCCAATATCCCTTCCTGCTGTAGGCTGTCTTCTCTGCGTCGTCCCCGGACAGCCCCAGGTGTCTCAGGTTCTTGTATCTGGTCTTGCGCGTCTTCCATCTCTTGAGAAAGACCATGCGGATGCGTCGCCGCATCCATTCATCGGTTTGCGATCTTTGAGAAAAAATCAATAAAAACTGTCTTTACAATGTAATCCGCCATTCAGTTATACAATTATAAAAAACACAGGTAATATTTGCAAAATCCTCAATAATTGGCATAGTAACAGCGATATACACAAAGTTCAGTGACAATCATAATTTTGCATTTAAAGGAGTACAAATGAAAAAGTACATCGCACTTACAGTTGTATTTGCCGCAATTTCCATATTTGCTGAAACCAAGATCAAACCCGACGAAAATACCCTGTGGCTTGAAGACGGAAAGAACATAGTGGTTGTTGACAAACCGGGCAAAGGCTGGATTGGAACACCGGAAGACACAGAAGAACAGAAGCTGCAGATCTTGCCACACCCGGAAAAGGGATTCATTTTCCGCGGCAAAGACGGCAAAGGCAGAAAAACACACCG
>JAZURH010000327.1:0-7830 GCA_045606125.1 Lentisphaeria bacterium
ATTTTCCGGGATAGGGACGGAAATCACGGCAAGTCAGCACAAGTGCTTTACGGAGATTTTTCTGTGCAGACGAAATAATGCCGCAGGCGGAGCTTGCGGCAGTGCGGGTTTGCACCCGCGGTACAGAATAGAAAATGCGGGTTTGCATCCGCGGTACAGAACAGAAATATTATTTTGTGAGTTCTGCGATTTCTATTTTATCGCCGGGTTTTATAGCTGAAGCCATGCCTGCATTCACTTCTATTGCGGCGATAGCCGGTTTTATGCTGGAATAGCCGGGCAATCTGGCGCAGTACGCGGCGTCGCTTTCATTTTTTCCCTGTGGGGCCTCAACTTTCATCGTATGTACGGCAGTCACCGTGCCATTTTTATCAACGAATATTATATCAAGTGGGATCAGAGTATTTCTCATCCAGAAACTGAGGATTTCCTCTTTGTCGAAAATAAAAAGCATTCCTCCGTCGAATGGCAGTTCTTTTCTGAACATTAATCCCTTTATTCTATCATTTTCCGTTTTTGCGATTTCCATGTTCCGGAACAGCATTCCGCCTATTCGGATGGGATGCATTTTCTTTTCTCCGGCGCAAAGCATGCAGAATGCCAATATTGAAAGAATCAGAAATTTCATAGTTGTTAGTTTATTGTAACCTGTTTTTCAAGTTCTTTAAAAATATCAGACAATTCCTTTATAAGATGTTTGATCTGATCAGAGGGATTTATTCCTGCCCCCATGAGCTGCATCGCATTTGAGGCCTCTTCCGACAATGCAGCAAGGCCTATGGATGAAAGAAGTCCCTTGAGGCGATGAAGAATTGCCATGGCCTCGTCATTCTGTCCTTTGTGTGCGTATGTGCCGAGACTGTCAAGAAGGGGACGCCAGTCTGAAGCAGTCTGCGCCAGTATCATTTTAATTTCCCCCAGGGATATACGGTACTGTTCCCGCATGAAATCGTGCATCAGGCGCACAGTTTCTTCTTCGGGGCTTTCGTGTATTTCCTGAAGTTCAGGCATTTTCCGCGTGGGGTGTATGCAAAGTGCATCCGCCAGGCACAGAAGAAGCTGATTGCGTTCAAAGGGCTTTGCCATAAAGGAATTTGCACCGGAGGCCAGTGCCTTTTCCACATCTGACTTGTATGTCGATGCAGTCAGAGCAATTATATGCGTTGTTCCGGTTCCGGGCATAGAACGTATTTCCCGCATTGCTGTGTATCCATCCATGACGGGCATTTGGATATCCATGAAGATAATGTCGAAACTTTGCTCTTTGCATAGTTTTACGGCTTCCAGACCATTTTGCGCCGTTCTGTATGGAAGTCCTGCGCCCTGGCATATTGTTTCAAGCAGGAAAAGATTTGTTGGTGTATCGTCTACAAGCAGGGCGAATTTTTTCTTTAGTTCGGATGCTGGCAGGGTTATCTGCATTTCGACGCCTGAAAGATGATGCTGCTCGCCCTGCCGGGCTTTTGGCACGCTTATTGTGAAAGAGAAGCAGCTTCCTTCGCCCGGACGGCTTGAAACATTCAGCTTGCCTCCAAGGAGCGACACGATGTGAGCGGAAATAGGCAGTCCAAGCCCAGTTCCTCCGAAACGCCTGCTGATGTTCTTGCCGCTTTGCCTGTATGCGTCAAAGACCAGTTTAGCTTCGTCCTGGGACATGCCCACTCCTGTATCTCGAACGCTTGTTTTAAGGATTACATAGTCTCCATTGTCTTCTGCGCTGACACTTAATCTGATTTCACCATGCTCTGTGAACTTTACTGCATTGGATAGAAGATTGTCAAGAACTTGTCTGAGTCTCAGTGGATCGCATTTTATTATCAGTGAATCCGCAGGCGGTTCGTAGATCAGTTTGATGTTTTTATGTCCCTTAAGGAGCTGCTGAGCGATGGCTATCCTTTCATCCAGCAATTCGCATAAGTCAAATGGTATGTTTTCAAGTTCCAGCTTGCCTGCATTGATTTTTGAGAAATCCAGTATTTCATTGATGGTATGGAGAAGGCTTCTTGAGCTGCTGTCAATTAGTTTTACATATTGTATTTGCTGTGGATTAAGAGGAGTTTCTGCGAGACTTCCGAGAAAACCTATTATTCCGTTCAGCGGAGTCCGTATTTCATGGCTCATTTCGGCGAAGAACTCATCTTTTTTAAGTTCTCTGTTTCTGTTTGCATTATCAATGTGCATCAGCCAGTTTTCAAGATCAGCGGGTTCATATACAGCATGCTTTTCAAAGTTGGCAGCTATGAGTGGATATTCAGCATTTATCAGTGAAAATGCGTTATTCATGGGACTGGTTACACGGCGGAAATACAGCAGCAGCATTGAAAGTGCTGATATGATGGCCAGGACAAAAATCGAATATGTCTTAACGGTGAGTTTATCGGATATTTTATTGTTAAGTAAAGTATTTTTATTCAGTGACAGGCCTAAATCCTGAAGCATGGCCACTTCTGCTTCCCTTAATGCAGCGATGTCAGATGCTTTGCTTCCGGATTCTCCTATTGCTTCAATTTTCTGCCATGAGTCTGTTGTGGATGCCAATTCAGGCATGGAATTGAATATGGTTATTATGCGCTGCCTTGTTTCGGCAAGTTGTTCTATTGCGTCTTTTCCCGGGCCGGAGCTGTGGTCCTGGTATTCTGCAGCTGTTTCAAAATAGTTTCTGTAAAGTCTTGTTTCTTTTATAAGCCTGTGTATGGCGCTGTTAACTTCATTCAGACGACGAATGGAATTGACATTCTGTCTGATCCCGTTTAAAATAAGAAGAACAGGTATCAGCAGCAGTAAAAGGGGTATAAATATGTAGAGACTGCGTATGCGCATTATTGCAGATAAAATAAAGGCTGCGGAACCGTTGGTTCTGCAGCCTTATTGATTGCTGTTCAGAAGCAGAAGTTGATTATCGGGAAGAAAGGAATCATTGACTCTGTGATGATGTTGATGGCACCGATTTGTACGCCGTACATCATTTCTGTGTAATTGATAAGACCGACCTGCAGACCGCGGAACTCAGTGCTGCCGTTAACCAGGCCAAACTGTATTCCATGAGTCTTGTCATCGGTAATATTCCAGAGACCGCCTACGATGCCGCTGGCGTTTCCGTTCTGGTTTATGATTCCGACCTGAAGTCCGCTGAACTCATCATGGTTTCTGTTGATCAGGACGTTCACTTGAATTGCAGATGCTTTTTTTGTGCTTGATGCAAGTCCCAAATCAAGACCGAACACATTGTCGTTGCGTGAGAAAGGAAGGTTCAACTTAAGTCCGGAAACATTGATTTCATCAGGGACAATTTGGAACTTGGATGGCCATATTCCTGCCTGAAAAACGGTTGTGTCAAATGCACTGACGCTGAGAATCGCCATGAAAACGACTGCAAAGAATACGATTTTTCTCATTGAACTTACTCCATGGATGGTATGTTATTTTATTCAAGAAATTTTTCAAGGAATATAACACTGGTAGTACATGTGTCAATCAGCTATGGTAATTTCAAAGCACGTATTTGTGCATTTGAAATTGCTTTTGTCAGGAATTGAATATAAGCCTGGCCATTTCCAACGCTGAATCGGTTCTGGAAAGTATACCAAGCTTTTGCCCCATTTCCTTTGACTTATCCGGATTTGCTGCTGCATCTGAGATGTATCCGGCAAGAAAACCCGGTGTCGCTTCTTTTTGTGGAAGATGTATTGCTCCGCCGGTGCTTTCAGCCAGTTTTGCGTTTGCAGACTGGTGGTCGTCTGCCGCTGTCGGCAGCGGGATGATAACGGCTGGCTTTTTAAACAGCGCGAGTTCACACAGGCTTGACGCTCCCCCGCGGCAGATGACCAGATCAGCTGCAAGGTAGCATTCCTCAATATGATAGTCTGCCTTGCGGACTGATGCTTTCAGGCCGGCTTTCCCGTATGCCTCTTTGATGGCGGCATTGTCGTCTGTACCGGTGAGATGTATGAATTGAACTTTGCATTCATTAAGAAGTCCGGCCGTTTCGCAGAGAAGTTGATTGATTCGCTGGGCTCCCTGGCTTCCTCCGAATACAAGAACAGTGAATACTCCCTGTTCCAGTCCCTGTGATTCAAGCCAGCCTTCTGCCGGGGCATTGCGTTTTGCTGCTTCGGCAAGGGATTCCCTTAGAGGCATTCCCACCAGATGGCCCTCAGTGCCTTTCAGCTGTCCTTCATCCATCAGCGGCAGGGAAAGTCCAATGGCGCCGGCTCTTTTTGCAAACATTCTGTTTGCTTTTCCCATGAATGCATTGCCTTCATGAAGAATCAGCGGTACATTTCCGGGGAGGGCTTTGCATGTTGCTACGGATGCATAGCTTCCCATGCCAAGAGCTACATCAGGTTTGATCTCATCTATGATTTTTCTTGTTGCCTGTTTGATTTTCAGGTATCTGAACGGCAATATCAGCCATTCCAGTATTCCTGCTGGTCTGCGTATGAATCCAACTTCCCTGGCGTTTATCCCGGCTTCAGCCGCTGTTTGGATCTGTGAAGCTGCATTTTTGCCTGCCACCAGCAATGTGACATTGCCGCCCATATCCATGAATGCGCGGGCTATTGAAACTGTCGGGTAGAAATGGCCGCCAGTCCCTCCACAGGCTATTACAAGATTTTTTCCCATGTTCTAAAAAACAAAGGAGCCGTGTTAACGGCCCCTCAAGTAAGAGTGTCAGTGTTTTATTCCGATTGATGAGTTCTCCCAGGATGCAGGGGCATTCCACGGAAGATTGCCGGACTCGTTCTGCCCAACGCTTACGCATGATGTAAGCAATATGCTTGCGAGCAGTACGAAGAAAAGTTTTATTGCTGATGAGTTTTTCATAATCCAAGCATCATAAGGACTGAAAACACAGTGGCAGTGATCATTCCGATCACGGATACCGCCATGCCTATCTGGAATATGTATTTCATGAAATCTTGCTCCCTGGCTGTTATTCAGCCTTTGAGTTTAATTCGCGGCCCATGATTACGATAGAGTCTCTGGGAATGCTGGAAGCCTTTCTCATGGTGAGTTCGATAAGGCAAATCTCTTCTTCAACTTTCTTTATAGTTCCTGTTGCAAGATAGTTTTTGCCGTCAGTTATGATAACTTCAATGCCTGCTATGATCTCTTTCTTGCCGAGATCCGCAATCACGAAGTTCCAATCCTGGTTTTCAATGATTACCTTTCCTTTGGTATCAGGGTTGATCTGGCTCTTGTCAGTGATATCAGGCTTTTTGCCGGCACCTATTCCGTAGTATTCAAGTCTGTCATTTGCTGATTTAAGGTCTGCAATGAGTTTTTCTTTTTCTTTTTCCAGTTCTGCGATCTTGCTCCGTGCGTCTTCAAGTTCAGCCTGGGTCTTTCTGAGTGTCTTTTTGACTGAATCAAGTTCCTTCAGCTTGGCGTTTATGGCCATCATGTCAGCTGCAAGTGCTTTGAGTATGTTTTCATATCCGCTTCCGCCGATTGCAGCTACATTTGCCTTTAACTTGTGGGCGGTAAGGACACGCTGCAGGTTTTTGATGGCTGTTTCGTAGGCGACCCTGCGCTTGATCAGGACTTCAAGATTTGCCTTGAGCTGGCCGAGCTGCCTTGCCTGGCTGTCGTAAACAGCGGTTTGCACGGTTTTCTGTTCTTCACCCTCGCCCTGAGTCTGTGTCTCTCTGACGACAGGAAGACGACCGGCTGCATTTGCAGCGTTGTTTGCCCCGACCAGTCTTGCGCTTTCCTGCAGTGCTCTGACAACTTCTTCATCGTGCTTTTTGAATGCCTCGGCGTATGATTTTGCCAGGGTAAGCAGATCTGCATAGCTTTCCAGAGTTATTATCTGTTCCTGGGAAATGTTCCCTGCGGACAATCCGAGCGCCTGTGTCATCGCTACGATTGCGCTTCCCAGCTCATCTCTCTGATCTATGACCTGGCCGGCCAGCTTGACTACATTTCCTGTGTTTTTCTCAAAAGCAGCCGGATCGCTCTTGTAGTCCGCGTATGAAATACTGCCGCTTTCTTTTACTCCGGGGGCCGGAGCTGTGTAGTTCAGGCCGGATGTGAGCCCGGAATTAGTTCCAGTATCCAGCTGCTTTGCGGTTTTTTCTACAGTTTCCGCAAGGTTGGCAGCACGCTTCTGGTATTTTTGGAAGCCATTGTTGATCAGTATGCTCAATACTGCCAGCGCAATCGCAAGCACCGCAGCTATCGGTGCCAAAATCTTGCCAAGTTTGCCCATTAAGACTACTCCTTGAAATGTTTGATTATATATTTCCAGTCCTTATTTCATTCCGGTAAAAGGCCTTAAGCATCCTTAAATGCATAAAGCTGTAGAAAATTAAAGTGTAATTCATTATTTACAAGTTCATACATCAACTTTTTTTGTTTAAATCTTCATGTTTGGAATTTTTAAGTTTTTTTTATTGTGATTTTTTTGAAAAAATCAGGTAAAATGGCTTTTGCATTTTTAAAATGATACATTTGATTGCTTTTGTATGCATGCTGCGATGTGTATTATGTTCTGCCCATAATTGTCGGTGGGACTTGTTAGGAAAGTGCCGCATGCTATATTTCCCGGAAAACAAAAAATGCAGTGAATATGGCATATTGGAGGTATTTAGCATGCTGCCGCAGAATATGAGTCTTACCATAGACGAGATAAGCAATCTTGATTTTTCCATCAGAAGAGTTGGCGAGCCCACCCTTGAGTCAAAGTTGAAGGATGTCATTTTCGTGGATGACAGTGAATCCATCAGTTATTGCGCTGACAATGCGGTGAATGCCCGGCTTGTCAGGGAGGGCAAGAAGGTACCAGCCTTTGTTGCCGCCGGTCCGAGGAAGCAGATTTATTTTGACGCTGTCTGGGTGCGGGCTGCCATTGTCACCTGCGGAGGACTGTGCCCCGGTCTCAACGATGTGATAAAATCACTGGTGAACACCCTTTACTACACATACGGCGTCGACAACATATACGGCATACAGTACGGATACAGCGGACTTATTCCCAAGTACGGTATAAAGCCGCTGATACTTACGCCAGAGGTGGTGGATGATATCCATAGCAAGGGCGGTTCCATCCTTGGCTCGTCGAGAGGAGTGCAGTCCGTGGAGGAGATGGTGCGCACTTTGGACCGTCTGAATATCAACATGCTGTTCACAATAGGCGGCGACGGCACCCAGAAGGGCGCCCATGCCATTTATGAGGAAATAGCGAAACGGGATCTGCCCATCAGCGTGATCGGCATTCCGAAAACCATAGACAATGACTTGAATTTCATGGACAAGACATTCGGTTTTGAAACTGCCGTGAAGAATGCCACTCCCATAATAGAATGCGCCCATAATGAAGCCCGGGGATGTTTCAACGGCGTGGGATTGGTAAAGCTGATGGGACGGGATTCCGGATTCATAGCGGCATATGCCAGCCTGGCCAGTTCAGTTGTAAACTTCTGCCTGATACCGGAAGTGGATTTTACTCTTGACGGTGAGGAGGGATTCCTGAAGGCCCTTGAACGCAGACTTGACAGAAAGCAGCATGCGGTTGTAGTTGTTGCCGAGGGTGCCGGGCAGCATCTTATTAAGGAGGGTGACACGGAACTTGACAAGTCAGGAAACCGTCTGCACAAGGATATAGGTCCTTTCCTGAAGGATGCCATAGTCAATCATTTCAAGTCATGCGGCAAGGAAATCAGCGTCAAATATTTTGATCCCAGCTATAATATCCGCAGCACGGAGGCCAATGCAATGGATTCCATATTCTGTTCCCATCTTGCCCAGCACGCCGTGCATGCGGCGATGGCTGGAATGACGGATGTTGTGGTTGGAAACTGGCAGGGATACTTCACCTATGTTCCAATA
>JAZURH010000328.1:0-9585 GCA_045606125.1 Lentisphaeria bacterium
TATTGCTCAGGTGAATGCCATGTTCCCCGCCGGAACGAATATCCTTACGGCCCAGCCTACTACGGCAAAGGTCCAGGGGCTGGCACCATATATACTGAACTTCTATGATGTGTACAAGGATGACGTGCTTATTCTTGTCAACTTCTATGGCTTGAACATAATAGGCGTGGATGTTGCCATTGAAGCGCAGAAGCGCGGCGTGAAACTTATTACTGTCAATGCACACAAGTTCGCAAAGAAAGTGCCTGAGGATTTCATCTGGAGGCATTCAAGCAAGAAGAACATAAATGACTTTGCAGATATCGCAATCGATAATCATGTGCCCTATCCGGATGCGATTCTAAAAGAGGACGGCATTGAAGAGGAATTCGCGCCCACTGCAACGACTCTGACATGCTTTACGCTGAATCTGATAATGGCGGAAACTATCAAGGCGATAAAGGACAAGGGCGGTAAACCGGATATCTGGGTGAGCAACAATATACCGGGATGCGATGAGCATAATAAGCCGATTCATGACAAGTACCGCAAGCGTATACACCATCTGTATCCGGTTTGGTGAACTATCATGTACGAAATGTTGGGAACCCGGGAAACCATTGATTTTGCAGCTGGCGAGCTGGAACGCTGTCTCGGCAGTTATTCAAATGCACCAGCGGTGGAACTTGCCGTTGACAGTGAACTGGGCCCACAGGAATACACTATTGACGGCGACGGCAGAAAATACTGTATTTCAGGAGGCAGCCCGGTCGGGGCACTGTATGGCGCATACGGTCTTTTGAAAAAATTGGGTTTCAGATGGTTCAGTCCGGATGAATGGGATGAAGAGGTGCCGGAAAGTATAAATCCAGTGGAACTTCATCTGCGTGAATCGCCGTCGTTCGGTCTGCGTGGCTTTTTCGGTGTGGAGAAAAGAGATTCCAGGGAGTTTATCCTGTGGATGATACGAAACAGGATGAATCTCTGGACTGGTGCCACGAATTGCCCTGAACTGTGCAGTCTGGGCGGTTTCAGCCTCCGGGGCAACCCACCGGGTGGAAGCCATCGTATCTGCTCAGATTTCCTCCCGTCTGAAAAGTATTTTGCCTTGCATCCCGAGTGGTATGCGCTTGTAAACGGCAGCAGGCGGGCAAATATGCCTGAGGATAATGTTTCAGACAATATATGCTTCTCAAATGAAGAGGCATGCCGGGTACTTGCTGAAAATATTGCGGAGGCTCTTAATGAGGGGCCTCTTGCTGATACGAACATACTGGCGCTCTGGCCCTTTGACAACGGAGTGTGGTGCGAATGCGACGAATGCGCGGCTTTGGGCAACAAGACAAGCCAGTTCCTGCATTTTGTCCATATTTGCAGCAAGACTGTTTCCAGACTTGTGAGGCGCAGGATAACATTGGTCGTGCCTGCCTACCATGAGACTCTTCCCATACCTTCGAGGCCGCTGCCTGATGATTTTGACTATGACAGCGTCCTTGTTGAGTTTTTCCCCATTGAACGATGTTATGCGCATGATATTGACGATCCGCGCTGCGCCGGCAACATGGAACTGGTCTTGAGACTGCGTCAGTGGTGCGACAATACCCGGTTTCGGGTCATGCTCTGTGAATATTACAATGTTTCAACTTTTGCCTCCATGGCATTCCCTCTTGCCGGTGGTATGGGGCATGATGTTTCATTCTACAGATCCTGCGGCATAGACGCCATGAACTACATGCATGTCAGCACGGCACTGTGGGGAGAACTTGCCTTCAACAATTGGACATTTGCTGAAAAACTGTGGAATGCGAATGCAGATACATCGGATTTCTTTGAAAAGCGGTATCATGCCCATGCCCGGACCATGAAGAGATTTTACGATATTCTTGGAACTGCTTCCGGCAATTGTAAATTGCTGAAGCACTATCAGGGCATGAAAGTCTCTGATACCGGAAAACTTGAGAATTTCTGCACATGGCGCAGGTTGTGCAACCTCGAATACAATGGACCCTTTTTTCCTGACAGTCATTTTAATTACGATCGCGATGAAGATGGTGCACCGTCTCTTTTGACGACTTTGCACCTTATGGATGAAGCGAAGAATGTCCTTAAAGAGGCGATCAGGTCATGTTCCGATGAAATAGTGAATCAGCGCCTTATGATGGATATGTGCAGGTTTTCGTATACTCATGACATAGTACGCTTTATAGAGGCTCTGGCGCGCCTCAGGCTTGCAGAAGCCTCTGGGGATGATGCTTTGCAGGCAGCAAAGGACCTGAACTGGTTCGGAGAGCGTTTGCGGCAGGAAAGGACCATGCAGGCAAATATACGGGCGCAAGGCGCGCCTAATCTCAGAATGTACACCAATGGTCTTACAGCGACTATGTGCCAGGACGCCTATGCACGCCTTATGCAGAAGTACGGATTGCCTGTCGCCCCATGGGAACCTGGGGAACTGATGCAGGTGTTCCAGGGGTAGAACAGCTTATTGAAAAGTAAACGCGTTTTTGCGGGATTAAATCTCCTTTGAGCGAAACATGCTATGGCAAATCCAGTTTGGAAGCGTATGATGATAGCTCCCCCGGATTTGATTGCTTTTACAATGGTCGCAAAGGACCAGGGCTGCTGCGTCTGGATTCCATAAGGCACAATGAAAATGTGAACATGGGAATGATAGATGGGTATGTAGAAAAGTTTACCCTGCTCATGCTGAAGACAGCTGGAGCAAATGATGATTATCCCGTCTATGAATACAACAAAGGATTTGTCAAGAAAAATTGATGTCTGAAATACACGGGGCTGGCAAATTATTTTTGCCCGCCCCTTTTTGTGTACAGTCAGTTTTCTGCTTCTGGGAATATTTTCTATTGCATGCCGGCAAGTGATGCAGCACCCTTTGCGCCTGTGAAACTGTCTGTCACTACTATATCGAAGCCGGTTCGTTCTCTTATAATTCCCGGCCAAATACTGCTTTTCGCCGGCCCTCCGGCCAGCACGACACGCCTTGTTTTTTGCTGCAGCGGCAGTTTTGCCAGGGATGATGCAAACATTGTAGCACAGCCGTTCATGATGGCTCTGGCCATTTTTTCCGGAGGCAGAGACTGGACATTGTCTGAAATCATATCGATTTCCTCAGTGCAATCCGCTGCTTTTGCTGCAAGTTCATTGAATATGGTGTATTTGCGTTCCGGATCGTCTGAAATGTATTTTGTCACGAAATTGTCAATTTTTTGTCCCAGGCCGGCTATGGAGAACATTGCCCCCCATGGACCTCCCTTGTGTGAAAGGAAAGGATCGCAGAGAAGATTGTTGCGGATTATCCAGTCTCTGTCTGCCACAGGCATGAATGCGACCCATGATGTTCCGCAGGATAGCAGCATTTCCCCTTCTTTGGAAATGCCGCACCCTCTGGCTGCTGAGGGATGGTCGAATGCCCCGGTGAATATCATGGCATTTTCGTTTATACCAGTGCATCTTGCCGCATCTGTCGTTATTTTTCCAATGGCTTCTCCGGGAGGGGCAATGCGGCTCAATTGTCTCGGGCGAAGTTCCAGTTTGTTTATGATTTCGCTGCTGTAGCACATTGTGCTCTGATCAACTGTGTGCATGGTTGTTGCCGTGGAGAAATCCATGGCATGCCTTCCGCTGAGCAGGAACAGCAGCCAGTCTGTGGATATTCCTACCCATTTTGACTTGACCAGACGCTGCGGTGCATTTTCTTTCCACCAGCCGATGTGTGCCAGCGGAAAACTGTTTACGCATGGCCAGCCGGTTATGCTTCTCAGGCGGGTGGAAGTCAATCCGTCCAGGCACTCTGGCGCCTTCTGTCTTGAACGCCCGTCAAGCCAGCAGATTATTTCCGAAGGCCGGTCATTTTCATCAAGCATCAGTGTGGAACCCGCGGCTCCAGATACAGCTATGCCGGCCACTTCAGCCGCATATGGCCCCGCCACTTCCTTAAGCAATGCGAAGAAAGTGTCTCCATAGGCATTTGCATTCATTTCCACATTTGCGCCGCTGCGCAGCAGTTCCACCTGTTTTTCAGCGGTGTTCAGGGTATTTCCGTCCAGATCAGTCAGAACAGCCTTGAATGCGCTGGTTCCTGCATCTACTCCGATTCTGTATTTTCCGTTCATTTTTATTGTGTCTTTAAGATTTGCCTGTGAATATTTATCTTTTAAGAGTAAAATAGTATTGCATTTATGCGTTTCAAACATAACTTATGCAAAGTTGTGCTTTTATGACTGAAGAGGTAATTTCAAAACTATCATTGAAATGCGCATTTTGTGCTATTTTTGAAATTATATCTGCATAGAAAACAGAAATTGTAAAAATCAGGAGATTGACAATATGAAAATTGGTTTTCTGCCTTTGTATCTTCAGCTTTACCGCAATGTGGCTCCAGACTATGATTCCAAGGCGGCTGAGTTTGCCAATGTTATTGCCGGCCAGCTGGTGAAACTTGGAGCGAATGTGGTGCAGGCACCTGTTTGTGCAAGAAAAGATGAAGTTGCAGCGGCACTTGAGAGAATAAAAGGAGAGGGATCTGAGGTGCTTGTCACATTGCATCTGGCCTATTCCCCGTCCCTTGAGTCCGAAGAGCTTATAGCCGCCGCCGGACTTCCGGTTATAATGCTTGATACAACACCGGATTACGAGTATGCCGCCGATCATTCGACTCTTATGTCCAACCACGGCATACATGGCGTACAGGATCTGGCAAATCTGCTCCGCCGCCGGGGTGTCAGCTACCGTGTCATAGCCGGACACTGGTCTGAATCAAATGTAATGACCAAGCTTTTTGATGCGGCACGAGCAGCAAGGTGCGCAAATGCCTTCCGTCACAGCCGGGTTGGACGCGTGGGAGGAAACTTTGAAGGAATGGGGGATTTCCGCATTTCCGATGCAGCCATGAAGAAGTATGGAATAGTGTCAGTTGATTTCTGCATGGAAAAACATGCTGTTATGCCCGAAGCTGCCGATATAGACAGGGAAGTGGCTGCAATGAAGTCCATTGCTCTTGCGGATTCCTATGATGATGAGACCCATCGTACAACGGCGATTTCCTCCCTGATGGTCCGTAATTTTATCGGGAAAGAGAAGCTGGATGCCTTTACTTGCAACTTCCTTGATGCGCACAAGCATGGTGTTCCCACTACTCCGTTCATGGAAGCCTGCCTTGCCATGTCCCGTGGAATCGGTTATGCGGGCGAAGGCGACGTGCTGGACGCAGCATGGGTCAGTGCGCTTATGAAGGAGTTCCCCCGTACTACATTCACTGAAATGTTCTGCCCGGACTGGAAATGCGGACGCATATATCTCTCACACATGGGAGAAGTTAATTCCGCATTGCTGGAAGGGGCGGCTCTCAGTCAGCTTAACGGCGGATTCCTTCCTGAGAAAAAGCCTCTTACATTTACAGGAAGTCTGGTGCCCGGTAAGGTGACTTTGGCAAATATTGCTCCCGGCCCCGGAGATGAACTTGAACTTATTACCGTTGATGGTGAGCTTCTCCCGTTCCAGGAAAGCGCTCATAAACGCATAAGCGGACTTTTCAGGCCGTCAATGAATCTGATAGATTTCCTGCCTGCGTTCAGTTCTTTCGGCGGAACGCATCACAGCGCGCTCTGCTATGATGTGCCGGATCAGTTCTGGGCGGATCTGGCTCATTTCCTGGGCATGCCGCTGCACAGAATGTAATTGCAGCCTTTGTCTGAGGCCTTACGGGAATACAGGCATTTCTCTTAAGGTCTCAGATGTTTCCGAGAAATACATTGGCGAAGCCCATTTTTGCTGCGATGTTTTTTATGTGGTACAGAATCCGCGGCTCCGTGGGCTGTATCCGGCAGTTGTATGCCGGATGATAGGCATTGAAGTGAAGCGGGACTGTCTTGTCAAGATGACTTGCCACCCATTCCAGCCATCCTGTAATGGAATCGTCATCATCGTTTTTGCCGGGAATTATCAGTGTTGTAATTTCAAGATGCACATTAAGCGCGTACAGTTTTTCCAGAGAATCCAGTATGGGATTCAGTTCTCCAGCGCACATTTCCCTGTAGAAATCCTGTGAAAAACCCTTCATGTCTATGTTTGCCGCATCAATGAGCGGATAGATTTCATCCGCTGCGCAGTTGCTTATGTATCCGTTGCTGACAAGGACATTTTTCAAACCGGACTTGCGGGCTTCCCGGGCAGTGTCCATGACATATTCAGCAAAGACAGTGGGCTCGTTGTAGGTGAATGATATGGACGGGCATCCATGCCTCAAGGCCAGTTTTACTATTTGTGCGGGAGTTATTTCGTCATATTCTGCTATGCCGTAAGTCTTTCTTGAAAGGGTGTGATTCTGACAAAATGTGCATCCCAGATTGCATCCGAATGTGCCGAAGGAAAGTGTTTCAGTACGCGGCATAAAGCGGGCCAGCGGTTTTTTCTCTATGGGGTCTATTGCAATGGACACGGGACGGCCGTATGCGAGGCTGTACAGTTTTCCCTGACGGTTTTCCCTGACGCCGCAGAATCCTGTGGTGCCCTCCGGAATGGTGCATTTTCGCGGACACAGATCGCATTGTACTGAATGGTCCGTCAGCGGTGTCCACCATTTTGCCGGTTCAGTATTCATTTTTCACCTTCTTCAAAGGCGAATACTGTGAAAATGCTTATTTGGGTATCGTCGTTTTTCCATGCATCGTAGTCAATTCCCGCTTTTTCAGCGCAAAGATAGCCCATGAAACTGTCAAGCTCAGGGAGTTGTTCCCATACCTGCGGCAGGAAAAGGCCGCTTCTTCCTCCTCTGCTTACAACTACTCCGTGCTGTCCCGGAATGATTTCCTTCCATGAGGATATTCTTCTCATGGGGGAAAGAACAGATATTTCTATGTTGATATCCTTGAGTTCCTTCTCCGCAACGCCTTCGAAGCGCGGATCCCGGAAAGCCGCAGCAAAGGCGTATTCGCATACTGCTTCCTGCAGGGGAAGGGCAGGCATTGTTGTGCCTATACATCCGCGCAGTCTGCCGTGTTTGTGCAATGTAACAAAAACAGCCGCATTTTCCGCCAGTTCATCATTGATGGGTTTGCCGCAATCCACAGCGCAGCCACGGGTACCCTGTTCGATAGTTTCTCTGGCAAGTTTGAGAAGATATGCCGCCGATTCCCGGCTTATGGAAAAAGCGTTGTCCATTTTCTTCATGCCTCCGAATGGAAAATCATGGAGGCATATCCGACTACCCGGTCTTCTCCGCCTCCAGCATCTGATGAATTGCCCCTCTTCAGTACAGTTACTTTTCGGGCGTTTTGCATTTTTGCCCATTCTATTGCAGTGCCCAGTCCGCCGGCTGAACAGATCGGAGTATCAACTCCGGGGATGTTTTCCCAGTCGCCTTCGCTGCTCCAACGGCAAAGGCCTTCCAGATCAAGATTTTCGGCAAAGGAAACGGTTTTTGCGTCAAGCTGCCTTGAAACTGTGTCTTCCGGATAGTGTGAAAGATCCGTGCTTGACAGAACAAATATATTTCTGTTTCCTGCGTTGGCCTGCAGGAGTTCCGCCAGCCGCCGGCAATGTTCCGGTGTGACTTCCCCGAAAAGAAGCGGAATTAGCCTTGCTTTGGGACGCAGCGTCTGTATAAACGGAAGTTGAACTTCTATTGAGTGTTCAGAGGCATGGACTCTGCCGCTGCGCACAATGCGTCTGTCGTCTCGCGCAAGCGCATCGCACAGTTCTACATCCACTTCAATGTTTCCAAGCGGTGTACTGAATGCTTCGCATTCCGGCAGGACGGCAATTATGCCGGGGGCATGCCGCCCGAAATCATGCCCGATGACGACAATCGTGTCAAACTCAATGTCTTTAAGCGCATTGAAAACCGGCGCGGCAATATCTGCAGAGTAAACATATCCGGCATGGGGGACGGCTGCAGCCGCAATTACGCCTCCAGCCTGACAGTCCCCGGCCTTTGCCAGCCTTGCCAGTATCTCGCTGCGCAGCCTGTTCGGCGCACCGGGATAGAATGTCCCGGCTGCGCATGGCGGTCTGATCCCCTTGTTCATGCCGTTGCTCCCAGTGTGTCTTCAAACCTTGTGAGGTGAGAGCATCCAGCGTGCATGGGACTCATCGTGCCCAGTATCGATGGGAAGGAGTTCTTTGTAGTTTTCCACGACCCTGCGGTACGCATCGGCATATTTTCTGATCTCATCTTCGAAGGGTTTCTTGAACCATGGTATGTACAGGGTCCTGGCATTTATGCCTGATGATACGGGATATGAGTTCTGGTCCGGTGCCACTCTGTTTGTCGGGCGTCCTTCACCGTAGACATCTGCATCTGTAAAGAGAGGATGGGAAATAAGCGGCCAGTTGCATCCCGGAGAGGCTATGGTCACGCCTTCGGCTGCAACGGCTTTGCAGAATGTGTCTATTGAAAGTCCCTCAAGTTCTTCAGGTGCATAATGCGCATGGGCGCAGTACCAGCCACCCATGGTGGAGTTTTCCCATTTGTCCGAGGCACGGAATGGATGGAAACCGGGGATGTCGCCCACATATTCCCAGAACATGTTCATGGCCTCGTCCACTTCCTTCACCAGATCGGGGAAGATCTTTATCATCTCTATTCCCAGTGCGCTGCATATCTGGTTGGGACGGTATTTGAATCCGCCGAGGGGAATGTCCTTGTATTTTTTCAGTTCCCCGTTTGTGATGTTTTTGTGTACGTCGTGTCTGGAGAACGCTGCCGCACGGTCGTATATTTCCTTGTCATTTGTGATCATCATGCCCATTTCGCCGATGGCAAAGGACTTGGCGCTCATGCAGGAGAAGCCTGCTACATCGCCCATTGTTCCGCAGAGTCTGCCTTTGTAGAGTGACATGTGGGCATGAGACACATCCTCGATCACCTTGATGCCATGCTTTTTTGCTATTGGGAGAATGCGGTCCATGTCTGCAGGATGCCCCAGATAATGCACTACTACTACTGCTTTAGTGCGGGGTGTGATCCTGCGTTCAAAATCATCCGGATCCAGGCACATCGTGTCCGGCTCGACATCTGCAAAGACCACTGATGCGCGGAGATTAAGCGCCTGAGCTGCGCTGGCCCAATATGTAATTGCCGGGACTATGACTTCGTCTCCTTCTCCGAGGCCTACGCCGTACATGGCGCAGTGAATGCTTGCCGTGCCGGAGGATACACCAAAAGCGTATTTGACTCCGTGCCATGCCGCAAAATCATTTTCGAAGAGTGTTGTGATATTGGTCTCCGACATGGTGTAATTCTCAACTACATTCATGGCGGCGTTTTTCATCGCGTCCGTCACAGGCGGCCATTTGAACAGTGCTGAACCTGTGTTGAACATGTTGCCGGTTGGGTCGAGTGAGGGAAGGGAAGTGCCATTAACAAGATTCAGTTTTGCCATTTGTTTGCTCCTGTTTTATTTTCTGTTTTGAAAATCATGCTTTTTCGAAGGGAAGGTCGAAGAAATCTATGGCGTTGTTTCTGCATATCTTCTTCCATACATCATCCGGAAGTTTTCCGGAATCGTGCAATTTGTCCAGCCACAGTTTGTCGTAGAAGCTTGCATCGGTCGTGCTGTTGCAGGCGTGTGAAGTCGGAGGCCAAGC
>JAZURH010000329.1:0-4410 GCA_045606125.1 Lentisphaeria bacterium
AAAAATACTTTTTTGACAACAATCGTACTTCTACGAAACATACAGCGCAGCCTGTTTTATTCCTTGACACAAAAGGGGCACTGACAAAGCCAGTGCCCCTTCAGATATTGCCGGCAGACATTATCACACCGGCAATAATTCAAGTTCAACTGCGCTTTGCCGTGAACTTCTTGAAGAGGAATCCGCCCACTACCATAGCTATAAGAAGCGGAACATAGACAGAGACCCAAATCATACCCAGGCCCATTGCAGGTGTACCATCAGAAGTCTTGATACCGGCCAACATTCCAGACAACAGGAAACCTATAAATGAGAACACGGCTATGGTGATTGCGTAAGGCAGCTGAGTTGCAACATGATTGATATGCTCGCAGCGCGCTCCGGCTGACGACATGATCGTGGTATCCGAGATAGGTGAGCAGTGGTCACCGCAGACCGCACCGCCAAGACATGCTGACATACCGATGATAAGAAGATTGCTTGTTCCCGGGAAGATTGCCGAGACAATAGGTATGAGAATACCAAAAGTACCCCAGGAAGTTCCGGTGGCAAAAGCAAGAACGCAGGCAACAAGGAAAATAACAGCAGGCAGGAAATTGCCGAGTCCTGCGGCGGAACTCTGCATAACCGAAGCAATGAACTCGCGCCCTTCCAGAGCACCTGTCATATTCTTCAGAGCAACTGCAAATGTCAAAATAGTGATTGCAGGAACCATGGCATTAAATCCTTCGGGAACGCACTTCATGGCTTCGTCAAAGGAAATGACCCTGCGGCAAAGGAGATAGATGCCAGTGGCAACAAGCATCAGAAGACCGCCCCAGGGCAGTCCGACAGTTGCATCCGTATCACCAAAAGCCTGAATAAATCCCACGTCATCCTTGAGAACACCGCCCACATAAACAAGTGCCAGAACGCAGATAACCACAAGCAGGATAACCGGAATGATCAGATCGATCACGCCGCCACGGGGATTTTCAAGAACCTTGGTGTTATCCTCAATCTCCCCGCCATTGGTGAAAAGATCGCCTTTTTCCAAAGCATTCTTCTCATGAAGCGCCATGGGGCCGAAATCTATCTTCATGAGGACTATGATAAGGATAAACGCAAAAGTAAGCAGTGAGTAGAAGTTAAAAGGAATGGCACGGCAGAAAAGCTCAATTCCGCTGTAATGTGTGCCTTCAGTATAGGATGAAACTGCCGCCGCCCATGAGGAAATCGGAGCTATCATGCACACGGGCGCCGCCGTGGCGTCGATAAGGAATGCCAATTTCGCGCGGGATATCTTCTTTGCATCGGTGACGGGACGCATTACACTTCCCACAGTAAGGCAGTTGAAATAGTCATCCACAAAAATAAGGAGTCCCAAAACAAAAGTCGCCAGCATGGCACCGACGCGGCTCTTCACATGCTTCTGAGCCCAGATACCAAAAGCAGCGGCTGCTCCGGTCTTGTTGATAAGAGCAACCATGATACCGAGTATCACCAGGAATATAAATATGCCAGCTGTATCCTTGACTGCCGCAATAAGTCCCGTATTGAGAATTGTATCAACCGTATCAAGGGCCTTGTACTTGGTGGCAAAAAGTCCTCCTACCAGAAGTCCGGCAAAAAGGGACGAGAACACTTCCTTGGTGGCAAGTGCAAGAATAATGGCCACAAGCGGCGGGAAAAGGGCCCAGGCAGTTCCCTTGAATCCACCGGCAAGGCAGCCGCCTTCCATGGTGAACATAGGCAGAACGCAAACAAGCAGCAGCAGAATAGCCACTACTATCTTTGAAAAAAGTCCCATCTTCTTCATAATTGCTCCTTAATAAAAATTACCCATCTATTTTATTTTATGAACTCATCCCGGGTGCCATCCCCCGGGATGAAACAACATTAACCAAGTTTATCAATCATCTTGACCATAGGCGCAAACATGGCAACGACGATACCACCGACGACAACAGCCAGGAACGCTATCATCAAAGGCTCGATCATGGAAGTAAGACCTTCAACGGCACGGTCTACTTCTTCTTCATAGACGAAGGCGACTCGGTTAAGCATGTCCGGCAAGGCACCTGTTTCCTCACCGACTTCAACCATGGAACACAACATCAGCGGGAAAACACCGGATTTTTCAAGTGGCCGGGTCATTCCCTCACCTTCCTTTACCGCATCGTGGACATCCTGAACGGCGCGGGACACAAGTTCATTGCCGCAGGTGTCCTTAACAATTTGAAGCGCCTGCAGCACAGCCACACCTGATGCCATAAGCGTTCCCAAAGTTCGACAAAATCGCGCCGAGGCATTTCGTATCACCAGCGCATTAAATGGGGGACATTTCAACATTATAAAGTCAAAGGCATAAGCACCCCAGGATGTTTTCAAAATTATTTTCAGCACAAATATTCCAACCACGGTACCCAAGAACACGGCAATGGCATGATTCGCAAGAATATTACTGGCACTTACGACAAAGTTTGTAATACCAGGCATGGGTTCTCCGGGAAGCATTTCCTCAAACATTTTGGAGAACTTGGGAACAATGAATATCATAAGACCGGCGGTAATTACACCGGCGATAAACAGAACTGACAAAGGATACATCATGGCAGACTTGACCTTTCCGGCAATGCGCTGGGCTTTTTCCATGAACTCGGCAAGACGGACAAGGACGATTTCCATGGCACCGGAAGCTTCACCAGCCCTGACCATGCTGACATAAAGTTTGTTAAACGACTTTGGATGGCCGGCAAGAGCCTCTGAGAATGTGGCACCGCCCTCCACCTGATCCGCCAGATTGCCAAGGACCTTGTTCAACGGCGGATTGCTGCCCTTCGCCTGGCGTTCAAGTGTGCGCAAGGCACGGACAAGGGGAAGACCTGCCTGAAGAAGAGTGGCAAGCTGGCGGGTCATAGTCGCCAGATCCTTGGACCGTATCTTGGGAGCGGCAAAACCGAATCCCATACCGCCGCCGGCCTTGCCCTTTGACGAGCTTGATCCTTTGACTGCTGTTATAGCAGTGGGGAAAAGCCCCTGCTGCTTCAGCTGATTACTGGCCTCGTGTTCGTTTTCGGCCTCAATTACGCCTTTGTGTTCTTTGTTGGCACTGTCTATTGCGGTGTAGTTAAATCGCATAGCAAGCACTCTCCTGTTTTGATTTTATGTAAATGCCTTTTTTTGCGGTTTCAGGAACGCTTCTGCCTTTCAAGAAGTTCCTGCTGAATACGCTGGATAACACCCTCGGCGTCCTTGGCCTTGGTAACCAGGTCACCGTATGAGATTTTGCCTTCATTGTACAGGCGTATCAAGTGAGCATCCAGTGTATTCATTCCGTATTTTGCACCAGTCTGAATATCAGAGGTGATACGGAAAGTCTTTCCATCACGTATAAGAGCCGAAATAGAAGGAGTGGTGACCATGATCTCAAATGCAGCCACGCGCCCTTTCTTGTCTATTCGCTTCAGAAGGACCTGGGATATGACACAGATAAGACAGCTGGCAAGCTGGGTCCTGACCTGTTCCTGCTGGTCGGTTGGGAAGGAGTCAACAATACGGTCAACGGTTTCAGCGGCACCTGTGGTATGCAGGGTACCAAAGACCAGGTGTCCGGTTTCAGCTGCGGTAATTGCCGCACCGATGGTTTCAAGGTCTCGCATTTCACCGACCAGAATGGAATCCGGGTCCTGACGGAGAGCCCGGCGTATGGCCTCCGCAAAGGAGGGAACGTCATTATGGACCTCTCGCTGGGTGATAATGCTTTTCTTATGATTATGATAGAACTCTATTGGGTCCTCAATAGTGATGATATGGTCCGCCTTCTCCTGGTTGATCACATCGATCATGGAAGCCAGCGTAGTGGATTTTCCGGGACCGGTAGGACCTGTGACCAGCACAAGTCCCCTGGGCCGGAACAGAATATCTTTGACGGAAGGCGGCAGGCCTATCTGATCCATGGTCAGAAGGCTGTTTGAAATCGTACGGAGAACCATGCCGATGGCACCCTTTGCCTTGAAAACACTGACGCGGAATCGGGCTCTGTCTCCGAAGGCAAAACCGAAGTCAACGGAACCGTCCTGCTGCAGTTTCTGCTGATTGGCCTCCGATGTAATGGATTTCATCAGATATTCTGTATCCTCCGGCTGCATGGGCGGCAAGTCAAGGGGTGTCATTTCACCATGCAGGCGAAGTACCGGCGGTGAATAGCACGGTACGTGAAGGTCACTTGCTCCTTCCTCCAGCACCAGATCCAGAAGGTCTGACATTTCAATGTAAGGCATTGTCTCTCTCCCCTTGACTTTGCAAAATCCAAAATCGTTTTTTCAGGCATGCAGCACCGCCTGCAGGACGGTACTTCGCATGATTCATATTGTGTACTGCAGGACTTCACGCGATGTTGTGATCCCCTGGAGGATCTGGTTGATGCCG
>JAZURH010000330.1:0-8401 GCA_045606125.1 Lentisphaeria bacterium
AGGCCATGGCAGCCGTAGGATCCACAAATGCCTTTGCACATATTCTCATAACATTTTACCTGGGGCTGGCAGTCGGCACCAATGTTATCGCTGCCAGAGCATACGGCGCAAAAGACAAGGTGACTTTAGCCAGGAACACTCATACTTCAATACTCACGGCATTGATATGCGGGGTATTAGGAACCATACTCACCTTCATAATATCACGACCGGTCCTGCGGATGATGGGAACTCCGGAAGATGTCATAGGGCTTTCCTGCCGCTACATGTACATATACGGCATGGGTCTTCCATTCATGATGGTCTACAACTTCGGAAGCTCCATATTGAAGGCGGCCGGAGACACACGGCGCCCCATGTACTTTCTTGCCATAGGCGGTGTAGTGAATGTGATTTTGAACATGATACTTGTCATAGTCTTTCACTGGGATGTGGAGGGCGTGGCACTTGCCACTGCAGTATCACATGTTATATGCGCCATCCTGACCATTCTGACGCTTCAGAGAGTGAACGACGCTTCACGGCTCCATCTTTCAAAACTGCATATAGACAAGTCCATCCTGTTTGAAATGCTGAAGATCGGCATACCTTCAGGATTCCAAAGCAGTTTTTTCTCTCTTTCCAACATGGTCATACAGTCTTCCGTCAACAGTTTCGGCTCTCTCTGCATTGCAGGATGCACTGCCGCCTCAAACATTGAGGGAATTGCATACGCCGTGTCATTCAGCTACCACCAGACATCTCAGGCCTTCGTCGGGCAGAACTACGGAGGTAAAAAACTGGGACGCATACGACAGAGCATTTACCACTGCATCGGCGGCGCCGCCATAGCCGCCACCATCATCGGCGGCATCATGCTGTTTTTCGGACCGGGCATCCTTTCCATCTACAATTCCGATCCTGAGGTGGTCAGATGGGGCATGTCACGACTGCGCATAATAATGTGCTTCTACGGAGTTTGTGGAGTAATGGATGTCATAAGCGGCGCACTGCGGGCACTGGGATATTCAACAATATCGGCTGTCTCATGCCTGATAGGCGCATGTTTCCTGCGTGTAGTATGGGTAATGACAGTGTTCAAGCTCTTCCCAACTCTGGAAACATTGATAATGTGCTATCCGGTGACATGGTCTCTGACAGCAATAAGCAGCGGACTTATTCTGCTCTACGCATACAAAAAGACAAAATATAAATTACAGAACAGGAGCCTGACATGACACTGTCCCCTTTGTTTGACAAACCATCAGATCGCCTGCCCAATGCGGGAATATTTCTCAGCGGCAGCGGAAGCAATGCGGAAAAACTGCTGGAGACATTGAAAGGACTGGACAGCCCCGTGCTCAATATATCCGCCCTTATAACCGATGCACCGGAAACAAGCCGCGCAAGAGAACTGGGACGCATGTTCAATGTTCCGGTAATAGAACATGACATAAAAAAGTTCTATCAGGAAAGAGGAGAGACAAGAGTCTCCATCGCAACGTCGAAAGGTCAGGAAATCAGGGAATTATGGACAGATGAGCTCCGCAGAATGCTGGCACCGCTCAAGCTGGATTTCGGTGTGTTCGCCGGCTTTGTCCCGTTGACGAATCTTACAAGGGAACTGCCCTGCCTGAATGTGCATCCGGGAGACCTGACATATCTCAAGAACGGCCGCAGACTTCTTGTGGGGCTGCATACTATACCTGTTGAACTGGCTATCATCGAGGGGCTTGATTACATGCGCAGCAGCGTGATACTGGTGGAACCCTATTCAGGCGGTGGAGACGAAATGGATTCAGGCTATATCCTGGGCATATCACCGAAAGTGCAGATAGATCTGCGCGGCCATGACAGAAGTCAGCTTGTACAGTGCCTGGACACAAGGCCGGCAAAACGGCCGAAAGGCGGCTATGGCGACGCCATGGAGGATGTTTCCGCATTCAACCAGAACCTTCTGAAAGAAGGCGGAGACTGGCTGGTGCTGCCAGGCACGGTTATAGCATTTGCCCAGGGCCGTTATGCAACAGACGGAAAACAACTTTATTTCGACGGCGCACCGGTGACAGGAGCTCCTGAATTCCCGTAAAAAACATTCTTTCCCCGGAACATAAAAAAACAAGGAGAAAAGCCATGCTCGAGAATATAAAACTGAAACCCATCACCGGCACATTTATAAACATGCTTATACCAGACACCGGAATAAGCAATGCCGGAAAAAAAGAGTGGGAACAGGATTTCCGCATGATAAAAGCCATGGGCATGGACAGTATCTTCGTGATCAGAACGGAATTCGAGCAGAACGGCAACAGATTGTCCGCCGAGGATCCACGCTCCACAACATGGCCTCAGGACAAATGCCTTCTCGACATGGTATTCAGAATGGCGGACGAATACGGCCTGAATCTGTATCTGGGAGGACCTGTCTCAATAACCAACCTGCATCTCGGGGACTGGAAAAAAGAGATAGAAGACACAAAAAAATACTATGACAGGACTGTGGAAAAATACGCAGCGCACAAATGCTTCAAGGGACTTTATGTCAGCCTGGAGGCACTTCCATGGCATTTCAACTTCTTTGACATCTGCGCGGAAGTACTGGCATACATGAAATCCAATTTCCCGGAAAAGAAAACATTCATGTCCCCCAGTTTCGGCGGAGTGGACGGAAGCATGAGCTCCCGCTATTCCGCTGAAAAATGGGTGGAAATATACGGAAACTATTTCTTCCGCAATGTAGCAGGACTGCTGGACTACTGCGCACCTCAGGACACTTTCGCCTCACCATCCTGCTGCCTCGGAGAAATAATCCATGGCGGTCTTTCCGAATGGTATGAAAAAGCCGGGCGTCTTTTCGATGAATGCGGCATTCAGCTTTGGAGCAATGTAGAAACTTTCCAGAGGGCGTTCCCCGGGCATGGCGAGGGAAACGCTTTTTATCGTCAGGTGGATTACAGAACGCTTTACATGAAGCTCCAGGAAGCATCGCCCCTGGTGGATAAAATCATAACCTACGACTTTTTCACATGCATGAGCCCGAATACAGAATGGGGCTCATCAAGAAGACTGCTGTCAAGATATCTTGAAATGACCGGTATGAATCCTGAAATGATAGACGAAATATACGGATAAACGGGAGCTTATCATGGATTACAGGGACAAGTTTGACTACAGGGAACAGATCGCTGCGCCGGTGAAGACTTGGAAAGTGCGTGAATTCAACTACCACAATCCCGCCATAAAGCCGCTTTTCTACGAAGGACCTGAATACGAAGGACGCCCCACCAGAGTCTTCGCCTGGGTTGGACTGCCGGAAAACGCATCACGCAAGCATCCTGTTCCCGGAGTGGTGCTTGTACATGGCGGAGGTGGAACTGCCCTTGCCAACTGGGTGGAAGTATGGAACAAGCTTGGATATGCTGCCATTTCCATGGATACCTGTGGCGGCGTGCCCTGTTGGGACACCAGCCTGAGCCATCGTTCACAATGGCCGCGACACAAACATTCCGGTCCGGCCGGATGGGGGGATTTCAAAAGCATAGACAAGCCATTCTGCGATCAATGGATGTACCATGCGGCAGCGGCAGTAATACGGGGCGCCAATCTGCTTTGCTCCCTTCCTGAAGTGGACGCATCCAAAGTGGGAATAACAGGAATATCCTGGGGCGGATATCTTACAAATATCGTTGTTGAACTGGATGACAGGTTCAAGTTTGCCGTCCCGGTATACGGCTGCTCCTACTGTGACAATCCCGAAAGCGGACTGGGCGCCTCCCTTGAGCCGGAAAAAAGAGATAAATGGTTTTCCACCTGGGATCCATGCGGCGGACTGGAGCATATCAAAACTCCCATGTTGTTTCTAAACGATGCGGAAGATTTTGCATTCACCCTGAATTCATGGCAGCGCACGGTGGACAGCATAAAGGCCCCGGTCTATTCCTCCATGCGGATAAACTATGTTCATGCACACAGCACATGCTACGATTCAAGGACAATACCTGTCTTCGCCAGGGCAATGCTGGAAGGAGAGCAGCTGCCCCAATTCAGCAGAACAGAGGAAAAAGACGGAGGTTATTCCACCGTAGTTGACATGAAGGGACGCAAAATCGCAAAGTGTACTCTGGCAGCCACCAGAGCAACAGGATGCTTTGTGGACAGAAAATGGCGGGATTATCCTGCAGAATGCACGGACGGAACGACCGTACACGCCCCGGCACTGGCAAACGCTTCAACTGTTTTCTTCATAGTTGAAGATGAAGCAGGATGCCAGTGGTCATCGCCAGTGCTTTTCCTGAAATAAGGATATGAAAAACTGATTTTGCATTCCCCCTGCCCCTCTTACCAAAGCGGATGCGGGGGAAACACTCCGGCTTTAATCTTCAGCATTTTCTTTGTGCAGTACACTGTGCCGATCTGTTTGCGCCTTTATTTTATTTCGGCGGCAGGACTGTAAAAAAATACATATTAATGTCCATAATTGTCCGCCAGAGGTTGCTATTATCGTACCGCGCATTAAATTTAACAAGTTTTCGTGTATTCATGCCAAATAAGGATTTTCAAGATGAGTGAAGAACAGAATCTGTCAAAAGCGTATGAACCATCAGAGGTTGAAAGCAAATGGTACAAAACCTGGGAAGACAGGGGCTATTTCCATGCGGATGTCAACTCTGAAAAGGTCCCGTACACCATAGTCATTCCCCCGCCCAACGTAACCGGAATACTTACTCTCGGCCATGTCTTGAACAACACTCTGCAGGACATACTTGTCCGTTTCGAGCGTCTGCGCGGCAAGGAAGTTTGCTGGGTTCCCGGAACGGACCACGCAGGAATCGCCACACAGGCAAAGGTCGAGGCAGCCCTCAAAAAGGAAAAAGGACTGACACGCTATGACCTGGGAAGGGAAAAGTTCCTGGAAACCACCTGGGACTGGAAAAAGAAATACGGCGGCGTTATCATACGCCAGCTCCGCACCATAGGCTGCTCATGCGACTGGGAAAGAGAGCGCTTCACCATGGATCCGGGCCTGTCAGACGCAGTGAAAGAAGTCTTCATACGCCTGTATGAAAAGGGACTCATATACCGTGGGTACAGAATCATAAACTGGTGCCCCAAGTCACGCACCGCACTTTCTGACGAAGAGGTGATATACAAAGAAGAAAGAGGCAATCTCTGGCATTTCCGCTACCCATACTCAGACGGTTCAGGATACATGGTCGTTGCAACGACCCGCCCGGAAACCATGATGGGCGATACCGCAGTCGCAGTGAATCCGGAAGATCCACGCTACAAGGACAAGGTTGGCAAAACTGTCATACTCCCCATAGTCGGCAGGGAGATCCCCATCGTCGCAGATGACTATGTGGACAAGGAATTCGGTACCGGCTGCGTGAAGATCACGCCTGCACACGACCCCAATGACTATGAACTGGGCCTCCGTCACAATCTGGAAGTCATTGACATCATGAATGACGATGGCACAATGAATGCAAAGGCTGGCGCCGAATTCGAGGGCATGGACAGATATGTCTGCAGAAAAGCCGTTGTTGCCAAGCTCAAAGAACTGGATTGCCTGGAGAAAATAGAGGACTACACCCACCAGGTCGGCTATTCCGAACGCGGAGATGTTCCCGTCGAACCACGCCTTTCCAACCAGTGGTTCGTCAAGATGGAAACACTTGCCAAACCTGCACTGGACGCTGTCAACGACGGACGCATCACATTCCATCCCGACCGCTGGGTAAAGACATACCGCCACTGGATGGAGAACATCAAGGACTGGTGCATAAGCCGTCAGCTCTGGTGGGGACACCGCATTCCGGCATACTACTGCGAAAAGTGCGGCGAGATAGTCGTTGCCCGGGAAACTCCCGGTAAGTGTCCCAAGTGCGGCTGCACTGAGTTCCGCCAGGAAGAGGATGTTCTTGATACCTGGTTCAGCAGCTGGCTCTGGCCCTTCTCGGTGTTCGACTGGCCGAAGGAAACTCCCGAACTCAAGAAATTCTTCCCCACAAACAGCCTGGTCACCGGGCCGGACATCATATTCTTCTGGGTTGCCAGAATGATCATGTCCACCATGGAATTTACCGGTGAGATTCCCTTCAAGGATGTGTATTTCACCTCCATCATACGCGACGACAAGGGACGCAAGCTCTCCAAGAGCCTCAACAACTCACCCGATCCCCTCGAGGTGGTGAAGATTTATGGTGCGGACGCTTTGCGCTTCACAATAATCTACATCAGCCCCATCGGACAGGACATACGCTACAGCAACGAAAAATGCGAAATCGGAAGGAACTTCGCCAACAAGATATGGAATGTCGTACGTTTCAGGCTTGGACAGGGCAAGGCAAAGGCCGGATGGCCCACGGTAGACGGCATAAAGGCTGATCTGCTCAGGCCGGATGACCAGTGGATCATGTACGAACTCAACGAAACAGTGACCGGCATCACAAAGGCGCTGGAAGGTATGCGCTTCGATGATATGTGCCGCACTCTCTATGAGTTCATCTGGAACAAGTTCTGCGACTGGTATCTGGAATCCTGCAAGCCCGCCTTCAACGGCAAGATGTCCCCCGAAGAGACGGCAAATGTGCTGGCCGTGTTCGACTACTGCCTGGGCACATTCCTGCGCCTGCTCCATCCCATCATGCCCTTCATCACTGATGAATTGGCCCATCAGATGGGATTCGTCGCCGAAGAAGACTCCATAATGAAGGCGCAGTGGCCCGCACCCCTGGCAGCCGAAATAATGGATTCATTCGGTGCGACACAAGCTCATGCTGCAATGACGGAGGCAAAATGCGAGCTTATCCGTTCAGTCCGTGCATTGCGCGCATCATACAACATTCCAACAGGACGCCCCCTGGACATCACCATAGCTCCCGCAAATGCTGCAGCGGCAGATTTCCTCCGCAGAGACAGAACAGCACTGCAGGCGTTCCTGGCAGCGGCAACGCTGGACATCGTCGACGAATACAAGCAGGAAGGACCATGCGGTACAGCAGTGTCATCCATGGCAACATGCTATGTGCCCCTTAAGGGCATAGTCGACTTCGATGCGGAACTGAAGAAACTTCAGAAGCAGGAAGATGAATTGCTGAAATACATTGACAGCGTTCAGAAGAAACTTTCCAACGCCAATTTTGTGGCCCGCGCTCCAAAGGATGTCGTTGAAAAGGAAAAGGCCAAGATTGCTGAAAGCGAGGAAAAACTGGCCCGTGTCAAGGCCCAGATGGAATCCTACAAATAATGAAACAACCGGCGGCGGTTATATGCCGTCCGCCGGAAAAATGGAGAATCAAAATGGCAGACGAAATCAAGAAAGATACTGACGGCACACTGGAAGAAAACATCCGCGAGCTCATGGAGCAGGTCAGAGTCCAGCTTCAGGCAGATGGCGGAGATGCTGAAATCATTTCCATAGAAGGCAAGACAGTTACACTGGCCCTTCAGGGACATTGCGCCGGATGCCCCCATGCGCAGGCGACTCTCAAGGGATATATCGAACAGGCTCTCCGCACATACGTGGACCCGGAAATTACAGTTGTCAGAGGCTGATAGAATGCAGAAGCACACGTTTTCAGTTCTGGTTGAGAACCGTTTCGGAGTACTGGCGCGCATAGCCGGACTCTTCAGCGGACGGGGATACAATATTGACAGCCTGGTCGTCAGCCCGACTGAAAACAAAAACTTCTCCAGGATGACAGTGGTCACTCATGGTGACAGCTCCATCCTGGAGCAGATAGAAAAACAGCTTAACAAGCTGGTTGAAGTAGTACAGGTCACTGACCTTACGGGAAGCGGATATGTTTCCCGGGAACTTATGCTGCTTAAGGTGAATGCTAACGAAAAAAACCGCAGTGAAGTCATACAGATGACCGGCGTATTCAAAGGCAGCGTGGTAAATGTACAGAAGGAATCCCTTATAATAGAGGTCACCGGAGCCTCGGAAAAGCTGGATGCCTTTGAAGAACTCATGTCCGGATATGGCATAATCGAACTGGCACGTACTGGTAAAGTCGCCCTTTCCCGCTCGTCTGAATCAACAGAATTCTTTGAAGTGGAAGAATAAAAAATATTTACCTGCATTTTTTACACAGCAGGCGTTCCAGTAATTGTATTTTTCCCATATATCACCTGTTTTTTAAACGATTTTTATAGAAAATCAGGACTGTGTCTGCCTTTGGCTTTAAAAAGTGATTTTATAAAATGCGGCATTTCCCGCTGAATCGCAAATCAATCAGAAACAGCACGACAACATATTTCGATTGCGGAAATATTTCAATAGGCAGTGGCAGTTACAGCTGCTGCAAGTACCGGTATTAGAGCAAATCAATTTGGATCGACTTCAATAAGCAGAACATGAACCTGCTGTTTGCTAATATTTCTTGAATTATTGATAATTATATTCATTATTGAATAA
>JAZURH010000331.1:0-2418 GCA_045606125.1 Lentisphaeria bacterium
TCATTTCAGGGCGGATTTCCTTTGGCGCAACTATTCTCCTGCAGCTGTGGCAGCAGTGGTCGACCGTATGATTTGATAATTTGATAATGCCCGGCTTTGTTGAAAAAGCAGCACAGCGGGGCATATTAACAGTTTTAGCAGTGAATCGGATATTCGTGTTCCAATATGGCTGGGGTGTGCAATGGATAAATTACCGGAAGGTGACAGGCGGCTGGAAAGCATTTTGATCAGCAGTGATGAGATTCAGAATCGTCTCATGGAACTGGCATGCCGGATTCGTGATGACTATGGTGTCATGACTCCTTTGTGTATAATCGGTGCGTTGAAGGGGGCGACTGTATTTATAACTGATCTTGTGCGCATGTTGTCCCGCGTAGGCAAGCAGGAGATTTCCCTGGCTTTTTTGAGGGCGAGTGCATACGGTGATGTTGTCAGGATCGGAGACAGCGTGGGCATGAGAAAGGTTGAGGTCGACATGCTGGGCTCAAATATCACGGCAAAGCACATTCTTGTAGTGGATGACATTTTGGATCAGGGCTTTACTCTCAGCGGAATATGCGCCAAGATGAAAGAGCTGTATCCTGATGCAAATGTGAAGACATGCGTTCTGCTTAAGAAAGAACTGGATAATCCCACGGATGAGGTGAAGGCCCTGAGAGGTACCATTGTTCCTGACTATGTTGGATTCAATGTGCAGGACCGTTGGGTCGTGGGTTACGGGCTGGATGCAAAGGAGCATTATCGTGAGCTGCCGTATATCGCATTGGCTGACGAGAATGCCTTTGATTGAAATCATGTAGAGCAGGGTTTTCGAATCTGTTCGGCAATATTGCCGTGTAATGCGGTTTATTTTGCGGAACATGAATTATATTATGGTGTTTTGAGGCTTTTGCCGTTTTTTTACAACAGTTTTTCATGGAGTATTGTTTTTTATGAAGAGGACATTGGTTCGTGATGCGCTTGCAGGTAAACAGTGCGGCGCAGAGATCGTGGTTGCCGGTTGGGTTAAGACCCGTCGTGATTCAAAGGCCGGGCTTTCTTTTATCGAAATAAATGACGGATCCTCATTCGCCAATCTCCAGGTAATTGCCCAGAATACACTTGATAATTATGCCGGCGAAATAGTTCGGCTTCATCCCGGTGCTTCTATCAAGGCCGTGGGAATACTGCGTGAATCACCTGCAAGCGGTCAGGCATTTGAACTTGAGGCGTCAGCCGTTGAAGTCCTTGGATTCTGCGAACCCATGGAGTATCCTCTGGGAAAGACGCGCATTTCATTTGACAGGCTCCGCGAAGTAGCTCATCTGCGTCCCCGTACAAATGCATTCGGCGCAGTTGCCAGAGTGCGTAATACTCTTGCAATGGCCACTCATGAGTTCTTCCAGAAGAGGGGCTTCTTCTATTTCAACGCACCCATCATAACGGCAAGCGACTGTGAAGGCGCCGGCCAGATGTTCCAGGTGACGACGCTGGATATGGAGCATCCTCCCGTGAACGAGGAAAACGGCGGCATCGACTACTCAAAGGACTTTTTCGGGCGCAAGGCTAACCTGACTGTCAGCGGGCAGCTTGAAGCAGAGACTCACGCTTGCGCTCTTGGAAGCGTATATACTTTCGGACCGACTTTGCGTGCGGAGAATTCAAATACAACAAGACATCTTTCCGAGTTCTGGATGATAGAGCCGGAGATTGCTTTTGCGGATCTGCAGGATGATGCGGATCTGGCAGAGGATTTCCTCCGCGCGCTGCTGCTTTCCGTGACAGAAAAGTGCGTCCCCGAACTGGAGTTCTTTGATCTGCGCGTTGAAAAGGGACTGCATGCGGATCTTCAGAGGCTTTCACAGGCTGAGTTTACCCGTCTTTCTTATACGGAGGCAATTGAGATCCTCAAGAAACATGGGGACAAGTTTGAGTTCAAGCCTGAGTGGGGAATAGATTTGCAGTCTGAGCATGAACGCTATTTGACTGAACAGGTCTTCCATGGACCGGTCACTGTCATGGATTATCCCAAAGACATAAAGGCCTTCTACATGCGCCTGAATGATGACGGAAAGACGGTTGCCGCCATGGATGTCCTGCTGCCCAAGGTGGGTGAGATCATAGGCGGAAGCCAGCGTGAGGAAAGACTTGATGTTCTTGAAGCCCGCATAAGGGAATTGGGAATGGAGCCAGAGGCATACTGGTGGTATCTTGATCTGCGCAGGTTCGGTTCCGTGCCTCATGCGGGATTTGGACTTGGATTTGAGCGTATGGTCCGCTTCTGCACCGGAATGGGCAATATCCGTGATGTCATTCCCTTCCCACGTGCACCTATGAGCGCTGAATTCTGATCTGTGTTTTTGGGACATTGCCGTCTTGACGGTGGCACATTTAATTTTCAAAAAGTTCTTTACTTTACAGGAAAAGTACTGATATGGG
>JAZURH010000332.1:0-3729 GCA_045606125.1 Lentisphaeria bacterium
AGCTGTTTATTGAAATCAGCAAAAAATACTCCCCTATACGGGAAGGTGACAAAGTCACTGTCATTACAAAACTCAAATACAACAATGAAATAACCGGCAGATACCATGGCATGAACCGCCAGCGGCAGGTCAAGATAGGAAGCCGCTGGATACGCATACAGGATCTGGATGACGATACAGTGGCGCGTCTGGACGAAACACTCTGCGATGAACTTATAAAAAAGAAATTCAATCAGGCAAAGCATAAGAGGGATCTGGAGGCAAATACTTTCAGAAGAAAAAGATCAAAAGAGATTGCCATTGAACTTCTTAAAAAAAACGGCTATATGCCCATAAACAGGGACTACATGTCGCCGGAATATCTGGATGTAGCTAATTGGCAGACATCGGCGGAGTTTCTTGCGCGTGAACTGGACAAGGAAAAAGAAAATATTCGGGAACAGCTGGAAGAAAGCATTGTTAAAAAGTACATGACTGACCGGGGGTTCCAATACGACGAAGTACAGGAAGGCTGGTTCACTCCGGGAGAAGAAAAAGTTGCCCCCCAAAATGAAGTTCAGCCTGGCGACAACCCAAAAGCACCGGCAGCACAGCCGGAAGCACAACCGGAAGAAAGCAAGCAGGCCGCGGGAAATAAACAGCCGGAAAAAAAGGAAGGCTTGTTCCAGAAAATGAAAAAACTGTTCTGATATTCAACCATATGTTTTATAAGCAAAGTACCTGACGGTCCTGATTTTTTAATACATGCTCTTTGTTGATACAAAACCATCATGGCGCAGCATAACACTTCTTGTTCTGCTCTCTCTTGCCATACTTGCGGTGAACATTGCACTGCCCCAATTGCGCAAAAGCGATGAGGCACTCAACGGTGCATACACGCAAGGCATGACCGGATGCTTTTTGCAGAAAGGCACAGTACTGTATGGACAACAGGTAAACGGCTACCCGCTTTATCCATGGCTGGCGCACCTGTGTTCTGCCGGCGGCATTCCTACGCCTGTATCCATGCGCCTTCCCGCCATGTTGTCCCTGCTGGGTCTTGCACTGATAACAGGAATATTTGCCCTGAAGATACAATCTTCATTCGCAGGTATAATGTCAGCGTGCGTGGTTCTTCTATCAGTTGTAAGCTTGAAAATAGGTACGCTTGCAAATGTTGACATAGTCGTATCATTTCTTATCACCAGCGCATGGTACGCTCTGTATCTGTACGGCTGGTCCAAAAGAATGTGGTGGCAGGCATGGGGAATTGCATTGAGCCTGGTGCTTCTTGGAACATTCGGCTGGGGACTGAAGGCATTTCTCTTGTTCTATGTGCCTCTGTTCTTCCTGTGGAACAGACTTGACGGATTTGACACGCTCCAATCCCCGCAGCACATCATTACTGCAGCAGCCGCCATAATCCTCCTCATAATCAAAGGCGTGGTCATGCCAACAATTCCCCTGTTTCCATGGAAGGCCCTGGCATTCGTAAATCCGCCGGAAACCTTTTCCGGATACATAACCCACCTGTTCACCATGCTGCCCAAAACTGCCTGCTATCTTTTTCCCTGGACTTTGATATCATGGGCACCGTTCTGCCTGGCGCTCAGGCAATTTGAATCCCACAGAACAGCCTGCCACTACCTTCGCGTGATAGTAGCTTCAATTTTTGTGTTATATATGCTGATGCCTGGGGGATCTCCACTTCACCTGCTGCCCGTATTCGGTCCATTTGCAGTACTCATAGGAGTCCACGCAGAAATAGTGCTCAGGAGACACCGTGACTTTCTTGCCTGGCTTCTTCGTTTTTCCGCATGGTTATGTTTTTGCGTCGCGTTGGCAGGATGCATTTTATGGGGAATAGTTCTCCTTGACTTCATAAGAATAAGTTTCGTCGACATACAGAGACAATATCTTGCACTGGGCTGTTCAGCAGCGTCCCTGCTTTCTGTTTCAGCGTGCATACTGTTCAATGGCGGAAGACACAGCTTCAGGACATGCATAATATGGGTAATATTCGGATACGCCATGTTGTACACTTCTATTGCAAAAATACCTTCATCTTCCATATCATGTTCTCAAAAGCACAGCGCGGAACTTCTCCAGGTTCCGCTTCCTGTAAACACAGAAGAAGACGCAATTGTACCTGAAACTCTTTCAAAAGCAATGAACAACGACGGTACAGATGTACTGTATCTGGCCACTCCGCAACTGCTTGATGCAGGAGCATACTTGGTGGAACTGTTCTATTTAAAAACAAAATTGATCTACATAAAGGACATGCAGACAGAACTTCCTGCCACCAGCAAAGTTGTCTATGTACTCAGTCCCCACATCCCGGCTGTACAGGAAAGAGAATGGAAAGCATTCAGTTCAAATGTGAGAACAGGTGAACGCGACCGTCTTATAATGGATTTCAACGGTCTGGCCTCCCTCAAAAATCTTGTTTTTCCGGTATTTCATTTTCAGACAGAGAGAGCGAGTGTTAACAAATTATTTCCTGAACTGAGAATTTACAGAGGCACTCTCAAGACACCGGGAAAAAACTAAAAACACAGTCCAATACCTTCACAAAAGAAAAATAACCATGCACAAACGTCCAATAAGAGACATAGATTCCAAGGAACTGGCACAATGGCTTGAAAAACAGGGGCAGCCCCGCTTCAGGGGCAGGCAGATAGAAGAATGGTTTTCGAATAAGCTGATAGTATCTTTCGATGAAATGGCCAATATACCGGCAACACTGCGGTCAAAGCTGGCTGAAGCCTTTCTGCCTTGCGCAGTTGAACCAATTGAAAAGCTGTGTGCAGAAGACCACACAGTAAAATGGCTGTCAAAACTGGCTGACGATGCCACAGTTGAAACAGTTCTCATACGGGCTCCGGGAAGAAATACAGTGTGCATAAGCACTCAGGTGGGATGCGCCGTAAGATGTGTATTCTGTGAAAGCGGCAGGCTGGGATTTGTCAGAAACCTTACTGCCACAGAAATAATTGATCAAGTGATCCTTGCAAGCCATGAAGCTGGAAAACTGGTTGACAATGTAGTTGTCATGGGTACAGGCGAACCTATGCACAATCTGGATAATCTGATACAGGCACTGAACTGGCTTTGCGACCAGGAGAAGGGCATGGGCATGAGCGCAAGGCACATTACTGTTTCCACCAGCGGAATAACAAAGGGCATAAAGAGACTGGCGGACCTGAAGCGCCCCTGGAATCTGGCCGTCTCCCTTCATGCACCGAACGACAGGCTCAGAGCGCAAATAATTCCGCCAAGACACAGGCGCCCGATTGCAGAAATAGTAGAAGCCTGCAAATACTACAGGGAAAGCACAGGCCGCATGGTGACATTTGAATATGTTCTCGTGAAAGGAACCAATGATTCCGAATCGGAAGCTCGTGAACTTGCAGCAGTGGCAAGAGATACAAGGGCAAAAGTAAATCTTATTCCCTGCAATGACGGCGCATCAAAGCTCAGAGCACCGGAAAGGATAGCCTGCGAAAAATTCCTCAAAATCCTTGAGCAGCATGGTGTGCAAGCCACCATAAGACACAGAAAAGGAGATGACATAATGGCGGCATGCGGTCAGCTCAGGGCCAATAGGGAAAAAGCCAGAACTGCAGCTTCAGCTGCAAACAAACCGTCAGGCGATTGATTTTAAAATCTGCTGCATTAAATTAAGTAACTTAAGCATGTCTTCTGCCTGAGAGGCATTGGCCATAGCAAAGTCGGATCGTAGCCATG
>JAZURH010000333.1:0-4368 GCA_045606125.1 Lentisphaeria bacterium
CCACAGACAATGAACTGTGGTATAAGTATACCGGCGAGATAGAAGTCATTGCAAACGGCACATATTACTTCAAGGCCGTTGATGCTGCAGGAAATGTGGGCACGGCGGAAATTACATTCAATAATATTGACAATGTTGCTCCGACTCTTGAGCTTGCGGCGGATATTATTATTCCCACAAATCAATCCGTGACTTTGACTGCAACCGCAAATGACGGAAAAGTGGAATATTTTGATGGTGCAAAGTGGGTTGCAGGCAGCGAATATACTGTTTCCCAAAATGGTATTTATCGATTCCGTGCAATTGATTCGGTTGGAAATATAGCGGAAAAGAGTATTGAAGTTACTAATATCGATAGGACTCCTCCTGCCAATCCGGAAATATTCAGTGAAATCATCACATATTATGATGTAAAACTTGATTGGTCTGATGCGTTGGACAGCGGCAGTGCTGGAATCATGGGCTATTATGTCCGTTATGGTACATCTGAAAACTTACAAGGTGATGGTGAATTTGTTGAAGCAAGTGAGTTTGAGCTTGCCGATCTTGCTCTTGGGACACATTACTACCAGATAAAGACTGTGGATAAAGCAGGAAACACATCAGAATGGTCACAGGTCCTGTCTTTTGAAATAAAGATTCCTCAAGTAAGGAATCTGCATGGTTCCGGTGATGGTTTAACCTGGGATGCAGTTCCTGAAGCAGAGGGATATATTGTTGAATATTCCAACGATGGTTTTGAAAATGCAATGCTGATCGAGACCGTAGAAAACCGTATAGATTTTTATGCGCTGCCTTCCGGAACCTATCAATGGCGTATCAAAGTCATTGGCGGTGATACCTATGCCGTGGGAGAGGATATTGTGATTTCCGGAACTGATGAACCGCGAAAACTGGTTTCAATTGACAATGGCTTTGATGATATTTTCTTCGCTGATGCCCGGGATGTATGGAATAATGATTATTTAGCGCAGCATCTTGGTATTTCCGATGTTTGGTGCGGTACATTGGAAGAAGTCCATCTTAAAGGGAAAAACAGGCTTTCCGATGTTTTTGCCGGGTCTTCGGATGCTAATGTGTTGGTCATGACAGACGATGCCAACGGAGATGCTCTGTTCGTGGATGATATTTACACGGCTTTAGGCGATGGTGCCCGTGTAGCTCAAATCGACGAGATCCATGCCGGCGCCGGTGATGACATAGTTGACATGACCAGTCAGAGGGTTGATTATTCAGGAGACGGAATAATTGTCCATGGTGGACTCGGTGATGATACCATCTGGGCAAACAACGGCAGCAATATTCTTTTCGGAGATGCCGGCAATGACCGTCTTGTTGGAGGTTGTGATAATGATATCATTATCGGTGGCATAGGCAATGATTCCATGCATGGTGGCGGAGGAGATGATATTTTTGTTTTCTGCAATGGCTGGGGCAATGATACCGTAGAGCAGCTTGAAGGCGGAAATGTTACCCTGTGGTTTGAGAATAACAGTGGAAGCTGGGATTTAGAAACCCTGACCTACACATGCGGCGAAAACAAAGTAAAGGTAACCGGTGTTTCAGAAGTAACATTAAAGTTTGGAAATGATCTTTCTGAAGAATCGGAAAAACTGCTTTCGGTCAATGCTTTTGCAAAAGTGTCCAGTGAAAATATCTTCAATGGATGAAGCAGTGGACAGAAAAAATATTTCATGCCAAAAGTGAATAAGGCAGATTTATGTTTTTTTTACATGCAGATTAATATATAAACTTAGGAAACATAAAAAGCATCCGTGTCCCAAAGAACAGGATACGGATGCTTTTTCTCAAGTGAATCAGCCTTCCTTGCTGAAGTTTTCTTTGCCTACGCTGCAAAGGGGGCACACCCAGTCTTCAGGAAGCTTGTCAAAGGGTGTTCCTGCCGGAATATTGTTTTCAGGGTCTCCGGCTTCCGGGTCATATACATATCCGCATACGTCGCAAACATACTTGTCCATTTTTTTCTCCTTATGTTATGCTGTTTCACAGGTATTCTACCTGCATTGAAAAAACACAATATTATACACTATATGGCCGAACATTCAATCTGGCAGCAGTCATTGTTGGCGTTCAAGCAGGAATGCGGCAGCGCTGAACGGCTTCATTCCACTGACAGTCAGAAAATCGCCGTCAGTTTCCGCCCTCATGCCGGCTATTCCAACGCATTCTGAAATATTCCAGCCTGCAAAGGGCAGGGCGATAGAGGCACTGCTTTCTTTTGTGTCAAAGAAATGCAGTATGCAAAGCGCCTTGTTGCCGGTACTAAGCAGAACGCTCTGTATACCTTCCGGAGTAGTGCGTTTTTCTGTTTCGCGTACTATTTCAAGTTCGCTTCCATGCCTGAGTTCCACGCTGATCTTTTCATAGAACCTGATAAACTTTTCAGCAAATGTGAGCTGTTCCTGGGAAAGCTGCTCAAGATCGCCGGAAAGAAGCATGCGTCCCATCATGGCTGCGCAAAGTGTGTATGATATTCTTTCCTCTGTATCTGATGGACGCAGCACAGCCCAGACAAGTCCTTTGTCAAAATCAACAAGATGAAGTGTGTCGGCTGCGATAATCGGTATTTCTATGCCTTCGTGGGCATCCGAGGTGCTCAGGTAATCTCCAAGCTTTATCCATCCGGGTGTCATTCTGTTGCCGCCAGAAGCGCATTCTTCGATTTGAAGTCCGGGTACTGTGTCCCTGAGTATCTTTCGGAAAGCGACAGAACTGCGCAGCGTGTTCTGCAGGTTTTCAGCCGGGGATTGGGATTCCCCGTCCACACCAAAAGGAATGGGAGCATTATAGTCGATTTTTATGTACCCTATGTTATTGTCCCTCATGAAGCATGTTACTTTTTCTGTAAGATGGTGGATGACATCATTTCTTCTCATGTCCCAGAATCTTCTGTCTCCGGAAACAATGGTCTTTCCATCCAGTTTCAGCAGCATTTCCTCCCGGCCAAACTTATTCATATCCGGATTTGACACGGTTTCGAATTCAAACCATGCGCCTGAAGTCATTCCGAATCTGGATTTCAGGTTGTCTGAAAAGGCCTTGAATGAGTTTGGGAAAACTTTATTGTTGAGATTCCAGTCTCCAGGCGTGTCTCTTCTGAACCAGCCGTCATCCACTGAAAATATTTTTGCTCCAAGCTTTTCTGCCGCTTCAGCCACCTTGTAAAGCCTTTGTTCATTCACCTGTCCCCATGATGTGCACCAGTCACTGAAAAGAGGTATCAGGCTTTTATCCGGTTTGGAAGTCCTCTGGTATGGTATCAGATTTCTGGCTGCCTTTGCAAAGGTCCCCTTGCATACGGTAAAAATTGCATCGGGAGCAGTCAGTGTTTCCCCCGGATGAAGATCAACGAACCATCCATCGAACTCCCTGTCCGGCAATCCACCGGAGATGTTCACAAAGTCATTGTATCGTGTAACTTCCATCTGCCATGGTGTCAGCGCCTCCACTGCAGCCGCCCAGAAAACGCCGTTTTTTGCATCTTCCACTGCCGCAAAGGGGGAATAATCCTTGTTTACGCAGCTTGAACGCTGGCCGAACCTGCATGCCCGGACGCCGCCTGCCTGCCAGCTCATGTCCATGCTCATTTCCTCAAAGGACTGAGTTACATGTCTGGATTCCGAAGACCATGCAGTTGCGAATCTGTGGAGTTTCAATGCTCCAGGGGCGTCATCTTCATGCAGCATTGATATCATGCCTATTGAGAAAGAGGAGAACATTTCCACCCGAACTGTGTTCTTACCTCCGTTATGCAGCGTGCTTTTGCAGAGTATGTATTCCGTGCCCGGTTTATATGAAAGTGTCTGTTCTGCTGTAAGTCCGTCTTCCGATTCAAAAACACTTGTAATGGAGTTTTCCCCTTCAACATGTTCCCGGAACTTCATCCTGCCGCAGGAAGAAGAGTTTCTCATGCTTGAGCCAGCTCCAGAATGTCCGAACCATGAATCACCGGAGAACTTCAGCTGCAGCATACTTTCCGCACCTGCCGCCTTGAATGAAATATTCAGCCTTTTGCATATATCCGTTGAAGCAATTGATGAATCCACATTGTCCCGGTGTTCCGGATATTCCGATATGCAGGATGGCAGCAATCCCATTGATACTATGTCATCTTCTTTGAAGAAGAGAACATCCATACTTCCTGCGGTCCATTTACGAATCAGTTCTGCCATGATCTTTCCTTTTTAATTTATAATCAATATATTTCTGAATGTTTGAATGCTATGCTTCTACACCGGCAAGAAGCGCCTGCATTACCAAAACAAGAAGCAATCCGCATATAAGCGCAAATGTAGCCTGTTTTTCATAGCCGTGGGAATGGGTTTCAGGTATCATTTCATCGCTTAT
>JAZURH010000334.1:0-2694 GCA_045606125.1 Lentisphaeria bacterium
GAAATGAGTTTCAGTTGACGGACAATATCAATTTAAGGCAAAAAAGGAGCAGAAAAATGAGTAAATCCGCTGTAATTTTCGGTGGAGGCAACATCGGCCGTGGTTTTATTGGGCAGCTATTCAGCGAATCAGGTTATGAAGTCACATTTGTTGATGTGGTAGAAGACCTGCTCAACGCCATGAACAAAAATCACAGCTACAAACTGCAGACAGTATGCAACGAGGGCGTGAAGGAATACGAAATTGCGCCTGTCAAAGCCATTAACAGCAACGACAAAGATGCAGTTGCGGATGCAGTGGACAATGCGGAAATATGCGCCACGGCGCTGGGCGCTAATGTACTTAAGTTTGTAGCCCCGAACATAGCCCTTGGCGTGGCAAAACGCGCTGCCAGAAACGCAGGTCCCCTCAATTTCATCATCTGTGAAAACCTTCACGGCGCAGCACAGATAATGCGGGAACTCGTGGAGGCCTCAACTCCGGAAGAAGCAAAACAGTATCTGTCTGAAAAAATCGGCTTCGTCTCAACCGTGATTGGAAGAATGGTTCCGGCACCAACAGCGGAAATGCGCGCTCAGGATCCAACCCTTATAAAAGTCGAGCCCTACAAGGAACTTCCCGTTGCAAGAAACGAGTTCGTCGGAGAAATACCTGAAATCGTGGCAATGACGCCCTACGATGACTTCGAAGTATTCACGGCACGCAAACTGTATGTTCACAACTGCGGGCACGCCCTTATGTCATATGTGGGATTCCAGCGCGGCTACGAGATGGGATATGAAGCCATGGAAGACAGTGAAATCAGAGCTTTCATGCTGGCCGGACTCAGGGAAAGCGTGGACGGCATCTGCGCTGAATGCAAGGCTGATTCAAAGTGGCTTTACGCCCATGTGGATGATCTGCTTGAGCGTTTCACAAACAGAATGCTGGGAGACACCATTTTCCGTCTGGGACGGGATCCGCTGCGCAAACTGGCAGCCGAAGACAGATTGGTCGGAGCCGCAAACCTTGCCTGCAAGGCAGGCGTAAAGCCTGTGCATCTGGCATGGGGCATCGCTGCGGCACTTTATTTTGATCCATTAGAAGATCCTTCTGCAATGAAACTGCAGGAAATGCTCAAAGAAAAAGGACCAGAAGCAACTCTCAAGGAAATAGCGGACATAGAACCTGGCTCAGAACTTTCAAAGCTGGTACTTGACGCCTATGCGAAACTGGCAGAAAACAGAAAGGCCCTTCCCTGAAATAACCGGCGCCGCACAGCTACAACTGCGGCGCCAGCACAAACTCCAGGAGGAAATATCAATGAAATCAACATCCATCATATTCGCAGCTGCCATGGCGGCAGCAGTCTTCACCGGCTGCACAAACATAGGCCAGACTGACCCAGTCCTCAGCGGATACAGACAGGACTATCCCCAGCCTGCCGCAGTGGTAGCAGAAACTCCTGCGCCAAGACAAACGGACAGCTTCAACTCAAAGCGGGAACTGGCGTCTTTCAAGGCTGATTTGGACGCAGTAGCCGAAGAACAGAAAATGCTTACTGCCAGGATCATGGGACTTGAACAGGACATACAGCGCAAGGATCTTCAGATAAAGGAACTTCAGTCTCTGCTTGACGCCATGGACAAGAGATTCGCAGATGTGGACAGCAACTGGCGCAACAGGATGAAGGAACTTTCCAGCAACATAGACAAAGAAAGGGAAGCGCGCCTCCGGGAACAAAAGCAATTCACCCAGGCTGTATCCCAGGCACTTGCCGACCAGTCCTCATCCGGAGACAGCAACTACTCGGAATTCGCCGTACTGACAGTCCAGAGAGGAGACACTCTTGGAAAAATAGCTCTGGCAGCCAAGGTGTCCGTAGCCGAGCTGAAAAGGATAAACAACCTTAAAAGCGATATGATAAGGGAGAACCAGAAACTGAAAGTACCGGTAAAGAAATAATAGATTCTTCCAATCCCTGGGGTTGCCTTCAGGCGTTAACGCTGATGGCTGAGCCGCAGGGACTTTGCAAAAGACAACAACGGATTAAAGAAAATGAGAACAGCAGCATTGAAAAAGGAAATCATTGCACTTCTTGAAAAGAATGCCAGATATTCTTTTAAAGAAATTGCAGACAGACTCAACACAAAGGCCGAAACGGTCGAAAGAATTGTAAGGGAACTTGAGGATGAGCAAATCATCCTCGGCTATGCTGCAGTGACAAGCGAACGGGCTGATGAAGGCATGGTGAAAGCAATCGTCGAAGTAGCGGTCCAGCCAGAGAAGGACACTGGTTTTGACAGGATTGCAGGAAGACTGGCACAATTTCCTGAGGTAAATGCCGTCTATCTGGTGTCAGGTTCCTACGACCTGCGTCTGGAAGTCACGGGCACCTCCCTTCAGGAAGTCGCCTCATTCGTCGCCACCAAGTTGTCAAGTGAAGATGGCGTAAAGTCAACAACAACCTCATTCCTTCTGAAAAAATACAAGGAATCCGGAATAATTTTTGCAAAGAGGAAAAAGAATCATGAACACCTCAAAGTCACCCCGTAAATCATGGCTGGCGGATCACCTGTCTGACATTCCCAAAAGCGGAATCAGAGATTTTTTTGAAATAGTAAGTACAATGAAGGATGTTATCTCCCTGGGAATAGGAGAGCCGGACTTCATAACACCGTGGAAAATCAGAGAAGCAAGTCGGATCGTAGCCAT
>JAZURH010000335.1:0-7100 GCA_045606125.1 Lentisphaeria bacterium
ATTGGGATTTACGGAGGTGGTGGGACCTTATGGAGGTAATTGGATCTATGAGGATTTTCATTGTCGTTCAAAAAAGTGATTGTGTTTGTGCTTTGTTAAATCGTGAAAAGCCATGCTGTTGAAGATAAATATGGTGGAAAAAAGTTTGTGATGTGATATTGTATGTATTGAATCATATAATTTGTCACAGAGAGTTTTGCATTTGCGGGAGAAATCTGAATATGGTACGTAATGTGGCGTTGTCGCTGAAGGATATTGCAGGCATTGAGTATGTGGAAAAAGTCTGCAAGTCTGCAGAGGCTCTTGGAATAGGAGAAGCCGCTGTTCTTGAAAAACTGGCCGGTACACCGGTGGATTTCTTTCCCGAAGATTTTGCTGAACATCTGGATTCCATGCTGGACAAGACAGGCACGGCTTTTTCTGAGCCTTTTGAAAACAGCGCATCCGGCGCCGGAACTGCGGCTTTTGATGCGGCCTTGCACCGCGGTTCATCCCCTCTTGCCGCCCTTGGCTTTTACCGCGTAGGCGAGGACGGACGCCTGGCGCTGATTGGAAAAAGCGAGCACTACCAGGCCAGTCTTGGACATAATTTCCCCGGATACAAGCTGCTTGATGTTGCATCCCGCATAGGAATAAGCAATCTTACTCACAACAATACCAGAGGACATATCACCAGGCTCCTTGAAAGGGAGCTGGTACGCATAGCAAATGGTATTTCCCAAGGGAATGAAGATGCCGTCGATGCGGCAATTGCCACCAGGGAACCCCATGTCCTGAACCGCGTCATCAATCTGGAGACCGGCAGTCTTGCCTGTGAAGCCGCTGTAAAAATGATGCTGGCACGCTTTTATAAGCTGCAGCCCCATTTTGATGCGCCTGTGTATAGCGGAAAGACCCCGGTATTCCTGGTCATGGCTGATTTCCGCGGCGGGCGTGAGGCGAATTACCATGGCACAACGATATTCACCCAGATGATGCGGGGAATGTGGAATGAACTCTATGAGAGGATGGAAGCTGCCGGGCTTATCAAGGTTGTCGGAGTCCCCATCAATGATCTTGAAGGATTCAAGGCCGCAGTCAGCGAATACGATGCCGGTTCAACTAAGATTGCGGGATTCATTCATGAACTTGTTCTGATGAACTATGGCGGAATACGTCTGGACGGAGAGTACATAAGGGCTTGCCACCAGTTGTGCCACGAGCATGACATTCCCTGCTTTGTGGATGAAATACAGAGCTGCATGTGGTCTCCGGAGATCTTCCTGTTCAAGGAATATGGGCTGCATCCGGATTTTGTTTCGGTTGGCAAGGGCTTCCCCGGGGGAATGTATCCGGCCAGCAGGATGCTGACAACGGCAGCAATGGACAATCTCAACCAGTTCGGCGCACTTGTTACAAATGGGCAGGAGGAGCTGGCAAGTCTTGCAAATCTTATCACGATACGTTTTGCAGAGGCCAATTCCGGGCATACTGCATCCATAAGCGCGCGCTGGGTGGAAGGCGTTAAGGCCCTTGCGGCCCGCCATGCAAAATCCATTTGCAAAGTCGAGGGACATGCTCTTCTTACAGCGCTTTTCTTTGAGGATGCAGAGCATACCGTTGAGTTCTGCAGCAAGCTTGGTGCAAAATATGCCATTGACATAAGTGCGCAGACATACAAGGCGAACTGTCCTCCTGCTGCGCTTTTGAAGATGCCTCTTATTTCTTCTGAAAAGGCAGTTGACAAGGTCATATCCGCCATGGATCAGGTCCTTTCTGAACTGGAAAAGTGAATTGCATGATTTAAAGCAGAAGGTAGAAATAATGTTTTCAAATGACAATGACAGACGCATTTATGCTGAAGAGCTTGCTCCCCGGCTGCCGGCAAAGATACTTGACGCCCATGTGCATATATGGAGTTTGAATGATTATCCGGAAGGATTTACTTTCAAGCCGAAAAGCTGCAACAACCGTTTCGGCGGAAATTTTACCATTGACATGTGGCGTGAGCTGATGAAGGAAGTACTTCCTGAACAGCAGGTTACCTTGACTTGCTTCGGTTCACCCAATGCCTCTGCGGACAGAAACAGAGTGCCGGAGGGCTGCAGGGAAGGAGATTATGTGGAAGTGCTTATTTCTCCTGAAGACCCTGCTGAATTAGTTGAGGAGAGGATAGTGCGATCTGGTGCTGTCGGCGTAAAACCCTACTGGAACTATGCTGCCGCTCACTTTGGCAAGACCTCAGCGCAAGTCGAGATAGTCGACATGCTTACTCCTTCCCAGCTTGAAATGCTTAACCGCAGGAAGCTTGCAGTCACGCTGCATATCCCACGCCCCGGGCGCTTTGCCGATAAATGCAACCAGCGTCAGATGATAGAATTATGTGAAAAATATCCGGATGTGCGCTTTATTTTCGCTCACATAGGACGCGCCTACTTTATGAAAAACATAATCGACTCCAATCTGGAGGAGTTTGTGCAGTACGGCAATGCCTATTTTGACACGGCAATGCTTAATCACGAAGGTGTTCTGAACTATACATTTGATCATTTTCCGGCAGAGCGCATTCTTTTCGGCAGTGATTCTCCAATAGCTCTGCTGCGTGGAAAGTCCGTTGAAATAAATGACCAGTACGCATATCTCATGGGCGAGGACTATGAGATCGGAACTACTATCAATGACACCGGACATGTGGTGAACTTCACCACGTTCTTCTATGAGCAGCTCCGGGCCATCGTCAATGCGACACCGGCCGGTCAGCTGGAGAATGTGCTGTTCAATAATGGAGACACTCTCTTCAGGAATGTGGGCCGTTGATTTTCAGACTGTGACCTCCATCACATAGTCGTTCATGTAGAAACCGCCTCCTATCGGATTGTCAACGGTTTCTACGGTTTCAAAGCCATTGCGGGTGTATGCCCGGATGGCTTTTTCGTTTTTGCGGTTGACATTCAGGCGCAGACGGCTGCAGCCCGAATCAGCTGCGATTTTCTTTGCGAAATCAAGCATCATGGAACCGATCCCCATTCCCTGATATTCCGGAAGAAGGTAGCATTTGTGCAGCTTCATGACGGTGTTGTCACCGTTTACTTCCAGGGTGAAATATCCTATAGGCTGTTCATTGTTGAATACGGCGTGGAATATGACTCCCCGGTCAAACTCCTCTTCCATGACCGCTGGTGAATACATCATTTCCATCATGTAGGATATCTGTTCTGGTGAGAGTATGCTGCTGAATGTGGCAGGCCATACTATGTCCGCAACTTCACGGATGATGTGAAGCTCGTCTTTTTTCAGGAGTCTTTTCGAAATGTCCATGTTTTTTGCCCCAGCATTATGCTTTGTCCAGTTCAACTAAGAGGGGGCGGTGGTCGCTTGCAACTTTTTCAGGAATTACGCGTATGCTGCTGAATTGGCAGGAGGTCTTTGGACGCACTCCTATGTAGTCTATTGCAATTTCCGGCGTGTCAGAAGGGTAGGTAGGCGGAAAATTATTGCCGTTACCGTGAAGAAGCCATTCTTCCTTCAGTATTGCAATTTCCGGACTGTCCGGCAGTGCGTTCATGTCCCCGCACAGGATCACAGGCAGATCTGATTCTCCGTATGTGGCGGTTTCTTGATTTATTACCTTGACTGCGTCACAGCGGAAAGGGCTGTTGACGATATTGTCGCTCAAATGGGTTATAACCGCAAAGAAAGGATGCGGGGCATAAACTTTTGCTATTGCGCATACTCTGGGCTCCATATCTGCAGGCAGCGGCAGAAAAAATTTTTTTATCAGGGTCATCGGGTGGGGGGAAAGCATTGCAATTCCGTATTCTCCTGCAGGTGCGTCCGGTCCTGCAGGAGGATCCAGCTGCAGAGCAGAGATGAAGAAGCCGTCCATGCCTGTGCCCTGTTTCATTTCTTCCATGGTATTGCGGAAATCGGAGCGGCTGCAAAACATGTCGACTTCGTTCAGGCAGAGAAAGTCAGGATGCTCATCGTTTATTATGTCTGCTATGCGTTTCAGGTCGGTTGTTCCGTCCATTCCCCTGCCGCCGCGTATATTGTAAGTCATTATTTTCAGCATAGTCATTTTCCTTTCCAGTTGAGATTTGAATTAATGGCTGTATCTTCCTGCAAAACGGTCCAGTTCGTCCAGGCGTTCCTGAGTGAGAGGACAGGTGGAACCGAGCTGTTTCAGAACAAGTGTCTGTCTGGCCGCTGCTTCAAGCAGTTCCAATCTGTCAAATGCGCTCAGAAGTGAATCGCCTACTGCCAGGACTCCGTGGTTTTCCATAAGTCCGCATAATGCTCCATTCATCATGCAGTCTGATACATTGCGGGCAAGTTCCTCCGACCCCATAAGGGCGTATGGAATCCAGACAGGATCGCCGAGCAGTGCGTATGCTTCTGCCGTAAGATGCGTGTCAAGTTTTGTCTCTGTTGCGCAGAATGCCGTTGCTGTGACCGGATGCGCATGCACAATTGCCTTCACATCCGGTCTGGTCCTGTATATGCAGAGATGCATGTCCGTTTCTATGCTTGTCTTAAGTTCCGGTGTAAGGCTGCGTCCGTCCTTCAGTGCCACAAGTCCAACGCTGTCTGCCTGAAGTTCGCACTTGTCATATTTGGATGCTGTTATCGCCACAATGTTATTTTGCAGGAGACAGGATATGTTTCCTCCGCTTGTGGTTGTCAGGCATTGTCTGTACAGGCGGCGCATGAAGTACGCCACCTCGCTCCGTTCTGTCATGTACATATTTAACTCTTTTTCGATGTGTTACAAAAAGGTCCTTCCTTTTCTTTTCAACAGATGTGGCAATTACCCAATGTCCGGTTCGTGAGGGGCCAATCCAGTCAATAACTTTAGCGTTTTCCAACGCAGCAATGTGTTTTTTTACGGCTCGTACACCAATATCAAGGTGTTCTGCCATTTTTGCAATTGTCACCTCAGAATTTTCCTGTGTCATTGCAATGATGATATCTTTTGGTGAAGTTTTTCACCATTAAAGATTTCAACTCATAAAAGACATAGTGTAGCGTATAAAATTGAAATTACAAAGTCAGAAAGTTCAAAACTATCAGCTTGATTTTTCATTCTTTGGGACTGTAAAGAGTTGATAAGAGTTGATTTTTTACTTGATAAATCAAAAAATAAATTATTTTAAGTTTTGGAAAGTGAGGTGACAAATGAATATTGATGAAATGAAAGCGGAATTTCTTTCTTTTGCCATAGAGGCATACAAGACCAAACTGGGGGTTTCCGGTGCGAAAGTGGCAAAGTATTTTGATGAAACCGGTGTTCTGGATTTTCTGCTGGAAAATTATGATCTGCTGCATACTCTTGGCAAAGAGCAGCTGCTTGCGGAAGTTGAATTTTTTTTAAGTAAACGGGTGAATAAATGAAACTTTACCACGGTAGTCATATTGAAGTGAAAAATCCGGAGATCATCATGTCTTCCAGGGTCGGTGACTTCGGCCGGGGTTTTTATACTACCAGCAGTTTGGAACAAGCTCGCCGCTGGGCTCAAATCAGGGCGATTCAAGAAAATAGTGATGCAGGCATCGTTACTGCATTTGATGTATCTGACCAGATTTTTGTTCATCCGGAATTGCAGATCAAAAGTTTTAAAACCGCTGATGATTTGTGGCTGGATTTTGTTTTAGCAAACCGGAAAGATGTTGACTTTGAACATGAATTTGATTTGGTTTGCGGGCCGGTCGCCGATGACCGGGGGTATGTCTGCTTGAATATGTTGGAAGATGGTTTGGCAGATCGGGAAACGGTCATCAAAAAACTGAAAACCTATGTTTGGGCGGACCAGATTTTGTTCCACACTGCCAAATCCCTGCTGTTTCTGGAATATGCAGCAACGGAGGAAGTGCCATGCAAGTAACGCAGAAAAATCTTTACAACCTCATCCCTCCCAAAGCCGCAAAAATAACTATGATGCTGCGAAACGCTCACCGCATGGCAGTTAAACAAGCCTTACTGACTTTTTACAGTTCTAACGCATATAAACTTCTGGAACGGGAAGAAACCAAATTATGGCACGCCAGCCCGGCACAGATTTTTGCGGAACATCTGTTAGTCCCGAAACATGTGCGAAAAAGTTATCAAAATGGTCCCGGGCACAGTAAACTTGCTCCTTTTTCTGAACAGATAAAAGCTTGGCATGCCAAAGGTATGACTCTCCGGGAAATCGCCGCTGAATTGCAGAAATACGGCTGTACAACTACCGCCCAGAACCTTTCCCGGTTTCTGAGGAGACAATTTCAAAACTATCATCGAAATCTGCTATGATATGAACACATTGGCGCCGGCAACACCTTTCGCCGCAGGGCATTGTTTTTTCATGCCGTTGCCTTGGCTGCTATGCACTTCTCTTTGCGCATTTCGCACTATTTTTGAAATTACCTTTCCTGTATGGAAATTATATGATTCCGGTGGCAGTAGGTGAATTGTTGTTCGGAAAATCAGGTGTGCTGATTTTTCGTCATTAATTGAAATTGAGTCATTGACAAAGGGTATATCTGCTGTATAATGTTCCGTTCTTTTTTTCAGTCATGTAAAACAGGAGTTCGACATTATGAAGAGAGTCATTGCCTTGGTTGTTTTGTTTGCTGCATTTACGGTGTATGGTGAGTTCAAAATTAATCCTGATGCAAATACGCTTTGGCTCGAAGATGGAAAGGCCATAAGCGGCTGGCGAAAAGAAATCAATATGACAGAAAATCCCGAGGGCGGATTCTACATTGAGCCGGGGGAAAGGGTTGATGGCGGGCGCTATGTTCCTGCTTCTCCTGACTATCCCTGGTTCGTGGCTGAGCTGAGCGAAGTTGAGCATAAGAAGGGGTACAAGGGATTTGGATTCTACGGGCTTATTGGCATGGTTGATAATCCCATGACAGGCATTTTCACAGTCAGGGTGCCATATAGCATTCCCAAGCCGTTTTTCCGCATTGATGTGCACGGTCTTAAACTGGGATTCAAGTACATTAAGGTTGTTCGTGAACCGGAAAACTACATTGACTGGATTGAAAAGGATGGTGTGCTGGAGGTAACAGTAAAGCTCAAGTCCGAGGCAGAAGATGTAAGCGTAAGCTTCTATGATTCCTATTGTATGCGCCAGCTT
>JAZURH010000336.1:0-5343 GCA_045606125.1 Lentisphaeria bacterium
GCTACGATCCGACTTAGGCCCCTATTTACGACTTACAGAAGTGACACTGTGCCTGAATACTGGAGTGCGCTTGTGCATTACGCCGCTATTTTTGTGCTTGATGCTGATCTGGAGTCGTATTCCAATTTGCAGCTTAATGCCTTGAAAGATTATGTGGCAATGGGTGGTGTACTGGTGATCGCCTCACCGGAGGCCGCACTGAAAATGCAGGGCACTGCACTTGAAAAAATGCTTCCTTATGTGCCCGTGAATATAGAGCGGGATGAAAGATTCATGCGCCTTGCCGGTGTATTCAGCGTAAAACCGCCTGCTGAACGGGAGAATTATGACAATAACGGAGTGCCGGAGGCAACTCCATGCGGCAGATTGCTTAATTTTTTGCCGCTGGATAATGCGGATCCTATTCTTTCCGCAAAGGGCAGGGCGTATGCCGTACGTGCAAGCTGGGGAATGGGGCTTGTCATAGGACTTGCCTTTGATCCGTTTGAGCTGGTTCGTCAGGACAAGGAATATATTCATCCTGTGTGGAGTCTTGTAATGATCAATTCGGGATATATTCCCCAGTACATGCTTGCTGATGATACAGCAAGAGTGAATGGCATGCTTCAAATGCTGCACGGTTATTCCATTCCACCCGTAAGTTCCGTCCTGTGGATACTTGTTGTGTATGCAGCCGTGCTGGTGGTTGTTCTTGCAGTGTTCATTAAGCTGCGCCGTCAGGCAGCAGGCTGGCTCATTGCATGTGTCTGTGCAGTTGCTGCCATTGTGTTCATACTTTGCCGTTCCTCTGGAACATCCGGGAATGCAGCGGAATTTGCTGTGGCCAATGTAAGTGTTTCTCCATGGGATCAGGTTCGCGGCGCCTCCCTGAACAATGCTCTTCTTTTGGCAAGAAAAGATTTGAAACCGACCGTAAAGGGGGTGGATTCGGATGTGATTCTGCAGCCTCAGTATCCTGCGTCGGGTTCAGACAGGGGAGGCAGAATGTTGGCATCCCAGCTTTGGGAGCATACGGACAGAAAGGGAACTTTTCTTGAAAAGTTGTCTTTGCAGAAGTTGAGGCCACGGGCTGTGGTGTGGACGGATTCCGGAAACGGATATATGGAAAACAAGTGCATTTTACCGCAAATGAAAATAACTGCTGAAGGCGTCAGACTGGAGGATTGGAATATTCCTCAGGATCTTGGTGATGCTGATTATGCCGTTTTGTTTGTCAATGGAAATGCAAGAAAACTTGAAATAGAGGATGGAGTTTTGCATGACAGCGGCGCAAGGAACCTGGTTGAGGCAGATACAGTGCTGACTGCTGCCATTGAATATATAAAGGTTCTTCCCATCAAGTCGCCGGTTGTGGTCTTCATAACTTCAAATCCGGAGAAAAAGCCGTTTGGACTTGAGATGTCTGCCGGCAGCAGCCCCGCATCGGTATATGATTTGGACATGCGGGTTGTGGCTGTCACTGGTGATGGACAGGGGATTCCTGACATTGTTCCTCCTGAACTGCTTACTATGCAGATACCAACTGATTCCGTTATGCGTTCAATGTATAAGAATGGTGAATGGCTGTCTGTCAGTGCTGCAAGTTTGCGGGGCGGGGATTATACTGTAATGTTTACAGTGCCGCCGAAGTATGTATCATCATCACCTGCCGCAGTCAAAGTATGGCTTGAAGCCTTTAATCCCTCCATGAGCGTGGAGTGCATTCCCAAGTTGATCGATGACAGGGGACGGTATATTGACGGTGTGCGGACCGGAAACGGCGAATATACATTCACCATCGGGGAACGCAGTTTTGTGAACAAGTACACTTCCAGTTTCAAGGTGAAACTGAATATCAGGTCTGACAGTGCCTCTACTCTCAGCAGCGTAGGAAGAACGGACTATTGGCAGTTGAGAAGCATTTCAGCGAGCATTGTGAACAAACTTTAAACTCTATATTGGAGCAATATATGATACGAACAGAGCATTTAACCAGGGATTTTGGCGGCGGACGCGGAATACACGATCTTACATTGGAGATACCAAAAGGCAGGATTTTCGGTTACATAGGACCGAATGGTGCCGGAAAATCCACAACTATCAGGATATTGTGCGGTCTTTACAGGCAGACATCGGGCAAGGCCTACATAAATGGAATGGAGGTAACGCCGTCCAGCGCAAAAGCTGTAAAGCAGATAGTAGGATATATGCCGGATAATTTTGGCGTCTACGACCAGATGAGCGTATGGGAGTATCTTGATTTTTTCTGCGCCGCCTATCGCATACCGGCCCGGGAAAGACATAAAAGAGTCGGTGAGGTGCTTGAGATAACCAATGCGTCCCACATGATAGATTATCAGGTGTCTTCTCTTTCAAAGGGAATGACTCAGCGCATAGGTCTTGCAAAGACCCTGCTTCATGATCCTGAAGTGCTTATTCTGGACGAGCCGGCGGCTGGTCTGGATCCTCATGCCCGAATAGAGATGAGACAGACCATAACCAGGTTGAGGGATCTTGGCAAGACCATAATGCTTTCCTCCCATATTCTTCCTGAACTTGCCGGTGTCTGCGATCTGGTTGGAATTCTTGAAAAGGGCAGACTTCTGGCATTCGGCACTGTGGAGGAGGTCACCGGACAGGTGCAGGAAAACTTGAAGCTGACTGTTACTGTTGTTTCCGGCATGGATGCTGCAGTTGCTGTGGCTGGAGAGTTCTCCGGAGTGCGTGAGATATCTGTCAATGACAATGAACTGCATATTGTTTTCAATGGGGCCAGAGGCGATCTTCCTGAATTGCTTTACAGCATGCTTGCTTCCGGCGTTCGAGTATCGGAGTTCAGGGAGGATCATGCTGACCTTGAGGAAGTCTTCCTGTCCGTTACCAACCACGCTTGAATGCAATTCCGGAGATAATATGTTGTTTTTACAGAATCCAATACTTATGCGGGAGTTCAACCGGGGTGCACGCTCCTGGAAGATACTGTCCATGGTTTTTGCCGCTCTGGCGGCGCTTTCATTCATTTTGTATGCCCTCTGGCCGCGCAGCGGTGTTTTCTCCGATGCAAACAGCAATGAACTTTTTACCATGCTTCTTGGCGTTGAACTCAGTTTCATGATACTTCTCACAGCCGGGTTTACAGCAAGTGCGGTCACATCGGAACGGGAGCGGGGCAGTTTTGTCATGCTTCAGACAAGCCTTCTTTCCCCGGGGGATATTATGACCGGAAAGCTGCTTGGCACTCTTGGCATGCCCTTTGTCATGTTTATCATCACCGTTCCCGTGACGGGAGTATGCGCATTGAGCGGCGGGATAAGTGCCGCCACACTTGGAAAGGCCCTTGCCATCGTTGCGCTGTCAACTGTTATCTATGGTATAATGGGACTTGCCATCAGTTCAATGTGCCGGAAAACATACGTGGCCATACTTGTTACTTATCTTTCTATGGCTGTTCTGGCTGGTGCCACCTGGCTTCCTTCCGTTCTTTTCAAAAGTGAACTTCTGCGTCCCTGGTTTTTGCGTCTCAGAGCGCTGAGCCCTTACGAGGCACTTTTTGCGCTTCAGTTTTCTGAAAACTACGAATCGGGTATCGTGGGGGCTTCTGCGGCTTCAGTGTTCTGGATATTCAGCGGATCAATGCTTTTTATGGGAGTGATTTTCTTTCTGATTTTCGCCAGATTCATATTTTCTCCTCCATCCTTCAGGCACAGCATGACTGTAAGCAAGTATGAAGATGGCAGGACTATGATTAAGCGCAAGCTGGGCTGGCCTTTTTATCTGATAGATCCTCTCAAACGTAAGAAGCCCATAGGCGACCGCAGAAATCCGGTTTTTGTAGCTGAACTTCGCAGTAAGATTTTTGGAAATCCCCGTTTTATCGCCAGAGCACTCTGTGTCTGTATTTGCATAAGCCTGGGATTGCTTGTGGCGGTTCTTGGGCAGGTCGGTGAAACCGATTTGGACAAAATACGCGCCGTAGCCATAATTTTCCAGATTGGTCTTGTTGCGCTTCTGGCGCCAACTGTGAGCAGTGGAAGCATAACAGACGAGCGGGTTTCTGATACTCTGCTGCAGCTTCGCCTGTCACCGGTTTCCTCTTTCAGCGTTGTAATGGGTAAGATGAAGGCAGCTCTTGTCTATGTTGTCATTTTTCTTTTAAGCAGTCTGCCTGTTCTTATAATACTGACATTGCTTGAGAATTCTATGACGCCGGATTTCAGCGGAATAGTTCCTGAAACATGGAACTGGGATGGTATTGTTAAATCCGCCGGAGCATTTGTAAAGGCATTTGGAGTATATTGGCGTATTATCGCCTGGAGCGGTGTTCTGCTGCTGACCTGCCTTCTTTTTTCATCGGCGGGGCTGTGTGCTTCAAGTTTTGCGCCTTCCACCGGAGTTGCCACAGCTGTAAGTTACGGTTTTGCGCTTTCCCTCTCCATACTTTCCCTGTCTGTTCTGATGTTCGGCAGCCGTGCCGGTGGTGAAGTTCAGGCGGCTTTTCTTATGTTCAATCCTTTTGCCGCGGCGTTGGACATAACACTGGACCAGTCCTTCGTTTCCAAGCTCCCCCATTTGTTTGGCAACAGGCTGTGGGTAAATCACATGTATATTTCAGGGATGTTCACCATTGTTCTTCTGATTGCATCGGCGATAAAGGTGAATATGATATTCCGTGAACAGAAGTAAAAGGTTTTTTACATGAACTCCATATTATTGACAACTGCTGTTTTTTTCTTTCCCTTCTGGATGCAGCTTTCTGAAAACGGACCTTTGCAACATAAGCAGCTGGTGCAGCCGACTGTATATGCAATGGATGGGGAACTGTATCCGCTGCTTCAAAAGGGGCTTGAATCCGGTGATATTATCATGCGTCGGCGCATATATTCTGCGCTTGCCTCAGAGCCTATCCCCGCAAACAGGGAGTTCCTGCTGAAAAAATGCCTTTCGAAGGAAAAGGATCCTGGTTTGAGGGCAACTATAGTCCGTTTCCTGTGCCGGATGGAACCCTCCGCAATAAAGGAGGCAGAAGTGGCCCCACTTTTAAAGGATAGTTCACCGGAAGTTGTATTGGCAGCCATCAAGCTGTATGGGCTTCTTGCAGAAGCGAAGGTGGAAAAGCTGAAGCCCTTTATCGGGACACCGGATAAGCGTCCTGAAATTATGGTGTTTGAGAAGGCGGCATGGGAGGCAATAGCGGCATCGGGAGTTTTGGCTGAAGATCTTGGAAACACAGTGTCTGGATTCAGTAAAGCGCAGGATCCGTCTGTCAGGATAATGGCATTCAGGGCGGCTCTGTCACAGAAAAAAAGGAGTTCAAGTCGGAGGCCAAGCGTTAGGAAGACAACAGCAAGCAGCAACTCCTTGGCT
>JAZURH010000337.1:0-6288 GCA_045606125.1 Lentisphaeria bacterium
CTTAAAAAGAAAATAAATGAATTTATTTTATGTATAAAAATAAATGCAATTTATTAAAATTCAATTAAGGAGAGAATTGCAGTATTCTGGAAAATATATTGTAAACCGCAAGTTTCCGTCCCATTTTTTTGCTGTTTTGAAAAGTTATCGATGTCCCGGCGAAAAAATAATTTTGTGTATTGCAAAATGTGCTTTGAAATATATAATACCAAAGATGTGGATGTTTTTGTACAACTAATATATATGGAGAGTTGAAAAATGGGCGACACAAGCACTCGTCCCCGCAATCTATGCTGGGGAATATCGGTTGTCGGCGTGGTTTTGTTTATAATCGGCTGTGTTATAATGAACGGCGGCAAATGTTCCGCCATGATCCCTGCTCTGGCAGCTGCCGCTAATGTTGTTCTTTTCGGTCTTATGGGAGCGTGGCGCTGTGCCTTTGCCAGAAATCAGGCTCTGGAGGAAAAGGGTGTAGAGGAGTATCGCCTTGAACATGGAAATAATGACCTTTTCAGTGATGCGGATGAGGCTGTCAGGCTGGCAACAAAGGCAAACAAGCAGTTTATGAAGTTTGCTGTGCCGTCCCTTACTATTCTGCTGGGTGTGATCGAATGCCTTTTCTGTCTGATAGTATGGCGCAACTGGAATAGGACGGAAGCATTTGTGCAGTCACAGAACCCGATGCCTCTTGCTGTTCTTGCGGTATGCTGCTGCATAGGAGTCCTTATAGCCGGCAGTTTCTTCGTAGGTGCAAGCCGTGAGCCTGGCTGCAGGTGGCTGCGTCCTTCAGGAGCATGGCTTTTCTTTACCGGTTTTCTGTTTATGGCTGCCGGTGTTGCTCTTTTCCTCGAATTTTTCGGCAAATATGTCGATACAGCGGATATTTTCGTGGCGCGGATAGCGCTTGTGGTGCTTGCCGTGCTTGCTGTTGAACTGATATTCAGTTTTGTCATAGAGTTCTATCGTCCCAGAATGCCCGGTGAAGAGGAAAGACCTCTTCCGGAAAGCAGAATACTTGCATTGTTTACCGAACCCGGCGGCGTTGCACGCAATGTGGCTGCGTCCCTTGACTATCAGTTCGGATTCCAGGTGTCAGAAGCATGGTTCTACCGTTTCCTTGAGCGTACGGTGGTCCCCTTGATTGTCATTATGGCCCTTGCACTGTGGCTTCAGACATGTCTGGTTGTTGTAAAGACGGAGGAGAATGGAATAAAGGAGCGCTTTGGTGAGGTAGTTTCCAAAGAGCCGCTTCCTCCAGGACTTTATTTCAAGCTGCCTGCGCCTTTTGAACGCATGCAGTGCTTCGCCGTGGAGCATGTTCAGAAAATCGATATTGGCGGCCATGAACATGAGGATGAACATGAGGAGGAAGAGGAAGTGGTTGATGATCACGGTCACAGCCACGGTGCTCCCAAGAAAAAGAAGAAGGACAAACATGATGAGCGCGTTGTGCTTTGGAGCACATCCCATTCGGATGAGGCTGAGCCTGTCTTCATAGTTGCCATGCGGAACAATTTCCCGCAGGAAAGTGTCAGCGACGGCAGCGGAGTGCCTCCGTTGAGCATAGGTTTGCTTTCAGCGCATGTTCCGCTTTACTACAAGGTCACAGACATGTATGCCAACATGTACAATCACAATGATTCGGGCAGCACGCTGAAGAACATTGCCACCAGGGAATTCCTTCTGTACATGGCATCCGCTGATTTTAATGACATAATGAGCGGCAAGCGCCATGAAGCTGGTGAAGAGTTGAAGAAGCGCATTCAGGCCGCTGCTGATGAAGTCAAGCTGGGCATTGAAGTCGTATTTGTCAGTCTTGCCGGACTGCATCCGCCGGTGAGTGTGGGTACCGCTTATGATCACGTAGTGGCTTCAAGGGAGTCCAAGTCGGAGGAGATACTCAAGGCTGAGGCGTATGCCGCCGGAAGTGAACCTGCAGTGCAGGGTGTAAAGGCAGAGCTTATACATAAGGCAGAGGCCTACAAGCAGGAGAAAATACAGGTTTCCAAAGCCGAGGCCGAGCGTTTTGAAAGTCAGTTGAAGAGTTATTCTGCGTCGCCGGACTTGTTCAAGCTGAACAGTTATCTTGAACTGCTCAGCAACAACACCGGCGGAGCCCGCAAATATGTGATAGCCAGCGGCGCCGCAAAGGAAGTTCTCAATCTGAATCTTGAGAAAAAGCTGAATGCCAGTTTGCTGGATCTGAATCTTGGTGAAGAAACACCTGCTGAATAAGAAAACAAAAAGAATCGACATATAAAATCAGGAGCGTACAATTATGAAAGAAGAAGTCAAGGGCGGAGGCATCAGGCATCATTGGCCAATAGTCGCGCTGGCATGTACCGTGGTGGTGATTTTTCTTATTGCAATGATGACATTCCAGGTGAAAGAGACTGAATATGCTGTAATAAAGACATTCGGAAAAGCCAAGACGGATGCAAATGGCAATATTATCACATATGAACCCGGACTTCACTTTAAGTGGCCTTTTGTCGATCAGGTGTGGCGTCATGATAAGCGCCTCCAGTGCTATGAACTTACAAAAGGACACCTTGAACAGCTTACTACCAAGGATCAGTATCAGATCGTGGTGTCGACATATGTCCTCTGGAAAGTCGGTGATCCCGGCGTATTCCTGAAGAGACTCAAATCAACCGAGGAAGTGGAGGAAAAACTGGATGCTGCAGTGAGAGACAGCCGCAACAGCATTATCCCGATGCACAATTTCTCCGAACTGGTCAACACCGAGACAAGCCAAAGCAAAATGGCTGAGATTGAAAATGCCATGCTGGCTGATATAAGCAAGAAGACCATGGCCGATTTCGGTATTCTCGTTACAAAGGTTGGTTTCCGCCAGCTTGAATTCCCCGAAATGGTGACGACTAAGGTGTTTGACCGTATGCGCGCCGAGCGCGAGAACCATTCTGAACGGCTGCTTGCAGAAGGCAAGAGCGAGGCACAGAAGATTCGTTCAGAAGCTGATCGCAAGGCCAGCGAGACACTTGCCCAGGCAGAAGCGGAAGCCAAGAGAATACGCGGTGAGGGAGACCGGATAGCCGCAACTCATTATGCCGTGTTCCAGCAGAATCCTGAATTGGCGCTTTTCCTGCGCAATCTTGAGGCATTGAAGAATAGCCTCAGTGAAAAGGACACTCTTATTCTTGATACGGATACCCCGCCATTTACCTTGCTGAAACCTGGTGCGGCAAACATATCACCGGTCAATGCCTCTGCTGATAAAGCAGTTTCCGGTAAAGCAAAATAAGCAGCGCGGAGGTGACGCATGCAGGATAACAACAGCAAAATTCAAAATGGGGCGGGCCAGAATGCCGGCATGCAGTCCCTGGTCAGGATGCTCCGCATTCTGTTCCAGTGCCTGCGGGTGCTGATAATTCTGATCTTCGTATACCTGATTTTCTCGGGAATGTTCAGGGTCGATGAACAGAATGAAGCCATGCTTTTCCGTTTCGGAAAACTTCAGAGAAGGGTTATCGATCCTGAAAAAGGTGAGACCCCTGTGCTTACATCCGGACGTTGGTACTGGGCCTTCCCTTCACCTATTGACTGGGTGAAGGAGATTCCCGCACAGAAGTCTGTGACCGTGTCCACTGACATGGCTTTCGAACCCTGGGTAAACCCCAATCTGGTCGGACAGCCTCCTGTGAATAATTTCCTTAGACCCGGCGCGGACGGGTATCTCCTCACCGGAGATACAAATATCCTTCACGCCAGATGGGATGTCAACTACAGGGTTGTTAACTCCGAAAAGTATTATTTGGAGTTCTATGATGATGAAGATGAAAGGCATGGTGACAAGCACAAGCGTTCAACCAGGGGGACCGAGGCCATAATACGCAATCTTCTGGCCAATGCGGTCATAATGGAAGTGGGTACCTGGAAAGTCGAGGATCTGCTCCGGACTACAAGGACTCTGAAGGACGGAACGGTGGAAAATGTCAAGGATAAGGTGCAGCACAGACTTACGGTCATGCTTGATGAAGTGGGGCTGGGTGTCCAGGTGCAGAGTGTGAATCTTGTCGACATACGCCCGCCGATGGCTGTACAGAATGCTTTCCATAAGGTCAATGAGGCCGCAGAAACCGGAAGGGCTGAAATGCTCAAGGCGCGCAGTTATGCTGAAAGTGTGGAGCTTGCCGCTCAGGGACAGGCATACCGTATCGCTGATGAGTCAAGAAGCTACAAGACAAGACTGGTGGAGTCTGTAAAGGCGGACAGTGCATATTTCACGACAGTGCTTGACGGCTGGAAAAAGAATCCCGATACTATGCTGACAACGCTGTATATGGATGCCCTGCGTGACATGCTCAAAGGCACACCGAACAAGTTTATTGTTCACAGCCCGGAGGGGCTTGAACAGGAATTGCGTCTTCAGATAGGGCTTAATCCTGAAGAAAAGAAGGCGCCGGCGCCTGTTCCGGCACAGTAGACATGAACCATTATGGAAAAGGGAACGGCTATGTCTGAACCACTTGAAATACAAGGCGCCCAGGGTGCCGAAACTCCTAAAAAGGAACAGGCTTCCAATGCCATGAGGCCTGAGATAATCCGTCTTGCGGTAGCGTTGGTCGGTGGAATACTTGTTTTGAACTCTTACCTGGCCCGGGTGCTTTTCGGCAGCGCAATCGATCCTGTTGCCAGTGATCTCAGTGCCTTTCTCGGAGCACTGATCCTGAGCTTGCCCATATTCTGGGAGGCAGTGTGCGATCTGATCAAGGGAAAGATCCACATGAATGAACTTGTGGGCCTGGCTCTTCTGGCGGCATTTGCCAGCGGCGAGTACAGGACAGCCGGCGCTGTGGCGTTTTTCATGCTTATCACGATCACCATTGAAAAGCGTACTGCAATTGGTGCTGAGGCTGCAATTGAGGCGGTTGTACGCCTTACTCCCAGACTGGCCAGGCGCATTGACGCAAAAGGAAATGAAGAAGAAGTTGATGCATTCAATGACCTGAAGACCGGTGATATGTGCCGTGTCAGACCCGGTGAAAATTTCCCTGCGGATGGTGTCATATCCAAGGGTACGACAACTGTAAACCAGGCTTCCATAACCGGTGAATCCCTGCCGGCGGACAAGACAGCAGGCGGAGAGGTCTATGCAGGTACTCAGAACCTTACGGGACTGGTTGAGTTCAAGGTTACGCGCATAGGAAAGGACACCACACTCGGAAAGGTCAGGAACCTCATTGCCGATGCGGAACGTTCCAAGACGCCCATAATGCGCATGATAGACAACTATGTGGGTTACTATACGCCGACCATTCTGATGATCGCAGGACTGGCTTGGTTCATTACTGAAATGATAGACCGGGTTATTGCAGTCCTGGTCATGTCCGTTCCGGCTGCCCTTGTCATTGCGACTCCCAGCGCTGTTATCGCAGCAATTGCTGCGGCATCGCGCCTTGGAATATTGATAAAGGATGTGTCCCATATTGAGCTTGCCGCCAAGATCAAGGCCATTGTTTTTGACAAGACCGGAACGCTTACCGAAGGTAAGCTTGAGGTGGCCAGCCTGGTTCCGGCGGAGAATGTGGAACTTGCCGAATTGCTTCTTGTTGCGGCCAGCGCCGAGCATCACAGCAATCACCCGGCCGCCGAGGCAATGAGGGCTCTGGCTGCCAAGGCAGGCGTGGAATGCCGTGCACCGGAAAAGTATGAAGAAGTTGCCGGACGCGGTGTTATGGCCATGTTTGACGGAGAAGTGGTTATGGTTGGCCGTGCCGCATGGATAGCCGAGGCTGGAGTGTCCTTTGAGACTTTGCCGCAGCAGCCTTCTGAAGGCGAGGACGAAGGTCTAAGCGTGGTCTGCGTGGCCCGTTCCGGGCGCATCCTTGGCTGGATAGGACTCAGAGATGCCATACGCGCTGTGTCATCGGAGGCAATTGCCATGCTGAAGGAACTTGGCGTGGGGCACTGCTGCATGGTTACAGGTGATAATGAACGGGTTGCCCAGGCAGTGGCCGCAAAGATCGGCATAAGTGAGGTACAGTCCGGATGCCTTCCTGAAGGCAAGGAAGCTTATGTCCGCAAGCTCAAGAATGACGGCAGTCTTGTGGCTGTCGTGGGTGATGGTGTCAATGACGCGCCTGCTCTGGCAGCCGGTGATATTGGAATCGCCATGGGTGCCTTCGGAAGTGACATTGCGGTGCAGAGTGCATCGGTTGCACTGATGAACAATGATCTGCGCCGCATTCCGTTCCTTATAGGTTTGGCCCGCAGAACACGGGTTCTTATGAACCAGAATCTTGCAATCGGTTTGGGATTTATAAT
>JAZURH010000338.1:0-4231 GCA_045606125.1 Lentisphaeria bacterium
CTTGATTTGTAATCAGGCGGTCAACGGTTCGAGTCCGTTCGCTGGCTCCATTTTCTAAGCCCCTTGGCTCAACAGAGTCAAGGGGCTTTTCTTTGCCCTGATCAATCTAAGAATACGATAACTGCCGATATTTTCAAATGAGGTAATTTCAAAACTGTCAGCGAAAACGCGCTGCAGGCGACACAGTGCCCATCTATCGCCGCATTTCGTGCTATTTCTGAAATTACCTCTTCAATCCGAAAACATGTTTATTTTGCGTTTTCGTGATATGCCATTGCCCTTTTCCAGTTTTCGGCAAATGTGTCGTTAAGGAGTTTCACGGCCTCGTCCCTGCGTTTTTGGCGAAGCAGTTTTCTGGCCTCGGCAACGGCTGCATTATGGGCCTGGCGCATTTCCTCCTCCACCTTGAATATACCGTCAAGGGGAGTCTTGTACTTGTGTTTTGCAAAACGCTGGAAGACCTTGTCCGCATATTCACCGTTTGTCAGATGTTTCGGGAAATCCGTCAATGTCACCGGATATGGAATATACAGCGCATGCCATATATGCCCGCATGCTATCCATGCCGTGCTCAGTTCCCGGGGATATTCCCTGTCAAGCACAAACGTACCGCCGGAAATGGTCCTGTCCCCGCAAAGTCGAAGCATACTTTCAAGTTCCTTTTTTGTGAACCTTTTCTTTGCATCTTCAGTATCCGTGCGGAAACGGCTTGCGATGCCAATGTCCCCTTCTGTAATGAAACCGTTTTTTCTGAAAGCATCCACCATCAGAAGTTTCTGGACAGCAGCTTCCCTTTTGCAGCTGTACATCATGTGACCGGGGCCGTCCTTTGAAAGCGGCCTCATAGAGGGAAGGCGCCATTCATTGGCCCTTATGGAAAAACCGCTCTTGATCTGCGCATATTCAAAACGGCTGAGGGTGGCCTCTCCGACAAAGGCAGTTTCAGCATCTGCGACATACCATATACTGCCGCAATCCGGACGCCTGTATGCGCCTGCCAATGTCATTTTCTTCAACATCTTGATCGCATCCCCGGCATTGTCGCAGCATTCCAGCACGATGCGCAGCTGCTGTCCCGTGTCCAGACCGAAAGAATGTACATCATCCGTAGTATCGCCCGCATTCATGATGGCGGCGACTCCCTTGTCGTTGAATCCCATCATCGGAAACAGACTGCCGTATCCTCCGCAGCCGATGAAGGCGTTCTTCCCCGGTACCTGATGCCGGTACACCGCCAGCCTGCCAATGGAAGAATCCCTGTTTTTATGGATAATGACTGACTTATTGCCAGTTACATCAGGCATTGCAGCCCAGCTGGTGCACTCATGCTCCGGCGGAGGAATATTGTTCTTCACGCCATAGCAGGCCTTCTTCTCGGCAAACCCCTGGGGCCAGCCCATGGCGCTGTCTATCTGTTTGAACTCATCCAATATCCATGGCGCGAACTTTTCAAAGGCTTCACGCTGTTTTATCAGGCGCAAATCCCAATTTTCCTGAGATATCTTCTCGGGCCTTGTCCTCAATTCAGGCGGGTTGTTCTTCCAGTTATCCCAATCCTGCCAAACAGGTACCCTCCCCTTGCAACCGGATTTGCCGGACTGCACGGAAGCGCAGCCCTGCACCAGCAAAAGCACACTGCACAAAACAAATGCAAACACAAAATGCTTCCTGCTCATAAATCCATATCCTGCCCTATTTTTCACTGCTTATCCTTCAAATACAGGCTGTTTTCTCAGTTTTCCGCAAACTCGAAGCAATACTCACCGGGACCTATAACAGAAGTCTTCCCGGGAAGCACCACTTCTGCCGTGCATCCTTCAGGCAGTTCAACAGTGCATTTCACCTTTCCGCCACTGCGCTTCCATTCTGACTTTATCTTTCCCATTGGAGCGGAATGCTCCATCTCGACCCAATCCAATCCCTTTACAAAATGCGGTTCTATGCGAACCTTTTTGAATCCGGGAGCCTCCACCAGAGGGCAGACACCGGCAAGATACTGATACATCCATGCCGAAATATCCCCGAACATGATATGGTTGCGCGATCCTATTCCATTCCAGCATTCCCAGAGGCTGGTTGCACCATGCGTTACCTGCCATCCCCAGCCGGGCAGCTCAGTCTGCGTAATAAGTTTGTATGCGTCCTCCGCATATCCATAATCTGCAAGTACCCGGGGAATGAATTTTGCGCCTATTGTACCGAAGAATGTTCTATGACCAAATCCACGTGTTTTCTCCGCCAGGCGCTTTGCTATCAACGAAGCCTGTTCACCATTTACCACGCCGGCATACAGCACCGCTGCCAGCGCCGTGACCATATCATTGCCCACAATGCCATCATCGCCTACATATTTTTCAATGATTGCACAACGGGTCGCCCCGGCTCTTTCCCTGAACAATGCAATATCCCCATCCCTACCTAACAATTCAGCAAAAAATGCCATGCGCTTCTGTGCCATATAATAATAGCAGCTTGCAATAAGCTCTATGGGCGGCGCCGGTGTATCCGGCGGCAGTTTCCAGTCATTCAATCCGAATGCCACCAGATTGCCGTTGCTCATGCCGCGGCAATACTCCATGTACTGGCGCATGGCATCATAAAAGCGCTTTATAAGACTGTCATCGCCATAGAAGATGTAGATCCTGTAGATATATTCAAACAGGACAAAATCATAGGTGGGACCATTGCCCCAGTTATAACCGTATGAACCGGTGGGCGCAACTCCGGGAAGCTGCCCGTTAAGGCGCTGGCAGGAGACAAGCACCTCTATGAAATGCTCAAAGGACTCTTTTACATCAAAATTCCACAGTCCCGTTTCGGCAGCCCAGTTTGCATCACCGGTCCAGCCGTTCTTTTCTCTGTGAGGGCAGTCCGTTGGGATGCTTGTAAAATTGGAAAGAAAACTCTGCAAAGTGTTTTTCTGCAGGGCGTTGAGCATGCTGTCCGACGATTTAAAACATCCGCTCGACTTGAAATCCGTATGAACGAAACATGCCTTTATCTCCTCGATCTTTGCATCACCGAATATTCTCGCCTGAACATAGCGGAAACCATGATATGTAAATGACGGACTCCATTCCTCCACTCCGTTTCCACGAAGCGTATAGCGGTCCTTCTGAAAACGCCCCTGCTCAATGTAGCTGCCAATCTCCTGGGTGTTGCACAAATGGGAAACTGGCTCCACAAGTTCGCTGTACTCAAGCTGAATAACCACACCGGCTTTTCCACTGACTTTCATGCTGATCCAGCCTGTCATATTCACGCCGAAATCAAACACAGTCAGATCAGGTTCTGAACGCCATGTTTCCACCGGAGCTATTTCACGGGTTATGCGGCAGGGCTGCATGTCTTCCTCCACGATCGCGCCGCCGGGCGGATAGCAGTAACGGGCAGCCGCCCAGTCCGAATCATCAAAATCGACTTCATTGAAGCCCTCCATTTCCAGGCGGGCATCATAGTATTCGCCATTGCGCATGGCATTGTATATAATGGGGGTGTCATGGGTCTTCCAGGTATTGTCGCTGGAAATTATTATACTGCCGTCAACTTCCAGATCACAGCACATTTTCACCCTGTCGCGCCAGGGAGAACTGTTCACAGCCCAATGAGATGTTTCAAAGCAGTCATAGAGACCATTTCCAAGAATTACAGCAATCACATTGTCCCCGGGTTGAAGCAATGCCGTCACATCATATGCAATATAGCATGCCTGCATGTCATAACGCGACATTGCAGGCGCCAAAACCCTGTCATCTGCGATGCACCCGTTAATGTAAAGTTTATGCCATCCCAGTCCACACAAATACAATGTGGCTTTTTCCCTGATCTCAGGGCATGTAAAAACCTTTCTGAAGCAGGGCGCCGGCGGGCATGCCGCCACTGATGCCATCCCTCTGCCATCATTTATCCAATGTCCAGTCCATTCTCTTGTGCGTTTCATATTGTGTCCTTATTCTATTTTATCCGCTCTGAAACATTAACGATCATGAGAACAACTATAAACTCCCAATATATATTTAGCAATAGTCCTTCCCCTTTATTAATTAAGATATTTAGCCTGTCCTATAAAATATTCAGCAGCTGTTCATGATAATTAAACTGTTTTAAACTGAAATTGCCCCCATAAGTCCAACTGGTTCAATAGGTCCAATAGGCTCAAGCACTCCCATTACCGCTTTGCGGGGATGCTCAGGGTGGTTCAGGCGGCGGGAAGTCGGAGGCCAAGCGGTCT
>JAZURH010000339.1:0-18214 GCA_045606125.1 Lentisphaeria bacterium
TGCGTTGGAACCGGGCATAAAAATATATTCCGGTGGACTGATGTATCCTCTTGATGGTCTTGCACCGTCTAAACTGTGGCAGGCGACGCTCAATGTGGCCCTTTCAACAGAGTTCATGCTTGACATTCCTGACGGTCGCTCCATCATAGTCTACAGGGCCAATCCATGAATAAGCATGATATAACATGCCTTGTTATGACATGTTCACCGGGATGTTTGCTTTTTTTTCAGGAAATCCACAGCGTTGAGCAGTTCCGGAAAATTGTAAATTATGTAATCTGGTTCGGCGCCTCTGCTGTTCTGCTCTCCCTGGTTTGATCGGAAGAAGACAGTTTTCATACCGCATTTCTTTGCCCCGTATATATCCCGGTACATGTCATTGCCTACAAAAATGGTTTCATGCGGGAGCAATCCCATGCGTGACAGGGCCATTTCATACATGCGCCTGTCGGGCTTGCGATAGCCCAGGCTGCTTGAAATGATCTTTATCGGGAAGAAATCATCCAGACCGACTGAATGGAGTTCCGGCAGCGCCCACAGCCTCTGTCCATCCGAGACCGCGGCCATGGGATAGTCTTCGGCCAGTTTCTGAAGAGTTGAGAAAACTCCGTCATAGAGTTCCAGTCTGTACCTGCCTGCTGCCCTGAACACGATGGCCGCTGTTTCCGGAAGATGTCCTGGAACTTCATCGTTTCCTGATTCCTTTATTATCCTGCTGAAAAGAGCTGTCACATTGAATTCGGGAAATTCTTCGTCGCTGCCGCATTTCTGCGCATGGATTATGTCAAAATATTTTTTTTTCAATTCATCCGGTGATATTTTGACTTTATGATAATCAAGAAAGTTTGCGGTTGTACGATATACCTGTTCATCGCATTCGCTTGTGCAGATGTCAATAAGAGTTCCGTTAAGGTCGAATATAAGTCCCTTTATCATATTGTATTCCCCCCCTATCTCTGCAGAGTGAGTTTAGCTTCATCTATGAGCATGCGCCTGTATTCATAGGAGAGATAGTTATTCCGTGAAATGCGCAGCAGAGTAAGTGCCATATAGAAGGGCAGACGTGCTGTTATGGATTTGAATGCACTGTCCCTGTCCGGAAAACAGCAGCAGTATTCCCAGATGAAATGCCCGATGAAAGGTTCAGCCGCATATTTGTTTCCGGTTTTATGCATGAAAAAATGTTTTAATTCTCCGGCAATGCGTCCTGTGTCGAACATTCTGTCGCTGCGCTGCATTCTTTCCAAGTCAAATGTGATCACATGCATGCCATCACCGAAGAAGAAGTTTGCGGGTGTGGCGTCTCCATGTACAAGGACTTCCTGATCCTGATACATAAGAGGGTCGTTTCTGTAGGAATCGCACAGAGCGTAAAGATATTGGGCTTCGCCGTTGTCAATAAAGGAACCCAGATGCCCGATTATATTGTCAAAGTAGCGGCATATTTTCTGGAAATCCACCATCACCGGCTGCGCTGAGCTGTTGTGGACCGTGGCAAGAAGGTTGGCCAGAGCAGTCAGCTTTCCGTATAGAAGTCCGTTGTCATTTGAAGATATGGATCTTAATATCACCGAGGACAGTGGTTCTCCGTGGCAATATTCTACCAGAAGTAGGCAGTCCAGGTCCTCGCGGCATCCCAAAGCCCTGGCTACATAGTGGTATTCCCCCGTATAGTTTCTGAATTCGTTTATGTTGCTGTATTCCCTGTACATTTTGCGCATGGCCCGTCCATGGTCCGGTTCGTCAACTGCATAGTATTTTCCCACGACTTTTACTCCGGTTTCCCTGTCTTCATAAATATAGACTGCGTGGGATGAACGGCTTGAAAACACCCTGAATCCCTCTTTCCCTGAAGCACCAAGCTGAGGCATGATGTCTTTGCAGAGATATGCGTACAGCGGATCGCTGTCGTTCAAGTGTCCTAAATATTCCATGATTCTCCTTTTAACGCAGATGGATGCAAATATTTTATTATGGAAGACCATTCCACATGATTATTTTCAATACAATATAACACATTTTTTTTCGATGAGATTGTTTTATAACAATAAAATCCGCCGGTTTGTACAGATTTATTGTATTTGTCAAGTACTGACAGAATATTGTACTCTTACGGGTGAGGAAAAAATGGACGAAGTCCCGTTGGATGAAATTCCTTCCATTGACAATAAACTGGCAGAAGAAAAAAATATAGTGTAATTATTTTTTTCAACATAATATTTTAAGATATGAAGTTTTTTTAGATTTGATTGGTGCGGTATAGATCATGGGGACAATATGGAAAATCATTAAAAAATAAAGTTGTGAATGACTATCCGGAAGAGGGAGGAGTTCTGAAAAAATAAAAATGGTTGTATACGGCAGGGCATATTTGTATGCCGCAGAAGAAATTGCAGTCCGGATTCAGTGATTGAAATAAGATGGTATGCGCTTATAATATGTATCATAATGATGGCCACATGAGTCATTGATGGATGTTCTTTCAGGTGAAGTTCATTTTTTCAAGCTGGCAAGGTTGATTTATCATTTGGAAATATGGCATTTTCTTTATGTGGTCAGTAAATAAATGATTTTGGGAAACAGGATAAATGACATTTAATATTGAAGAAAAGGATGCCGCTCCATGCATGAACGCTGCCTGCAGTGCTGCTGAATGGCTTGAACTCATAGGTTCACCTGAAGATTACGACTTTGACAAAGCATGTGATCTGGTCAAGACATACCGTTGTGATGATATTACAGTTGAATTGTATATTCAAAATAACGGCCCCGGTACGACCCAGCGTATTATGAAGGCAATCCCATCCGGAATGGAGTTTCCAGCCCCGGCGGTGGCAGTGCCGTTTTATTATCCGGAGGCCATGCTTGGATTTGATCCGGAGACCGGAGAGGTTCTTTCCCGGTTTTCAAAAATATCAATGATGAGGGATCTTGCCCGCCGCGGATTCATCGCGGCCACAGCTGATGCCTATTATATCACATATCCTCACAAGCGGGATCTTTCTGATGAATACGGCAACTGGCTTGAAGTGGGAGATGCCATTCAGAAGAACCAGCCTAAATGGACCGGAATTGGAAAACTGCTTGCGGATACGCGGCTTCTTATTGATTCATTGGCAGAGGATACAAGAGTCGATGTGGATCGTATCGGTATAGCCGGACATTCACTGGGAGGAAAAATGGCTTTTTATGCCGGGGCACTGGATGAACGCATCAGAGCAATAATGGTCAATGACTTCGGATTCGGCTGGGAGCAGACTAACTGGGATGACCCATGGTACTGGGGAAAGAAATTGGAAAGACTCAAGGCTTTGAATATTGATCATTCCAGTCTTCTTGGATGCGCCGGGGGCAAGCCATTCTGTCTTATTGCGGGGGCTTCAGACAATATGGACAGCTGGGAAATGATGAAAAAGTCCTCCGGATACAAAACGGAGGACTACGGAAAGAAACTTAAGATTATTAATCACGGAACAGGACACCATCCTCCGGAAGAAGCGTTGAATGCCGGATATGATTTCCTGGAAGAATATCTGAAATAAATAAGAAGTGAATCCTGAAAATTGTCATGATTTTAATGGAAAATCTAAAATAACAATTTTTAAAATTACCTCTTTATTTTTCCTGCAGTCGAATATATGGAAAATGCCATTACAGCTGCGGCGATCAAAATGGCTGCAATCATAATGGGACGGGAAAACTTTCCTGTTGATTCAACTTTGCATTTTACAGGTTCGCCGTTGAAATGAGTCGGTCGCACCACGATGGGACTGGCATTTTCTGCGCCGAAAGCAAGAAGGGAAGCTGTATCATAATCAGGAGCTTTTTCGCCTGGAATTGCAGTCAGTTTCAGAGGCATCATATCTCCGGTGGCGATTAAACTGAGTGAATATGCGGGGATTATGGTATTGACGGCTGACAGTTCAATGGGGGGATTGTCACTATCAATAAACTGTATTTTCAGTTTGCCGCTGCTAATTGGCGTAAATGTTATGGAGTTTTCCTCCTGCAGTTTTCCCAGGTTAAGCCGCTGTATTCTTCCTTCTGCAAGCAGTCTTTCTCCTCCTGATTTTTCAATGTGATAGATTCTTATTTTTCTGCTGTAGTTTTCCTGGACGCAGTTGAAAACAAGTCCTTTCACCGGATATGCTTTGGGGATTGCCACTGCCTCTGATACCCCCTTGGTCCCGCTGTCTGGAGATTTGCTGAAATCGGCAGCGTGTTCAATAGACATGGGTTTAGCATCTGTTTTTACTGTCTGTACGCACCACAATGTGACTGAATCAATTTTGAATGCCTGCCGTGAAACTGCTTCTGACTCATTTTTTTCAGCTTCTTTTCCTTCTTTCAACTGGCGGTTTACAAAGCGCAGAGCAGATTTTCTTTCAAGGCTTGCAGCCTCAAGTACAATGCGAAAACTGCGGTATCCCGACATATTGAAATGTACCTCAAGATTTTGCAATGTAATGTTTGAGGTACTGTCGAATATAAAGCCGTCATTAAGAAGTACTTTTTCTGTGCCGTCTTTGCTGATTCCGAATATGCGTACCTGCTGTTCAAAATCCCGCAGTCCTGTGCTGAAGGCAAGAATTGCTTCCTCGGAAGGAATATTCTGTTTTTCTTCTGTATTGCAGAGTATTTCCAGCTGACCGTTGGGAAGCTGTTTTACCTGAGTCAGCTTCAATTTTGCCTTGGTTCTGGATTCAGCAAGTCTGGATTCGGTCATTGTCTTCAGTGAATAGGAAACAATATTGCCGCTTCTGTCGTATATCCTGATACATTGTGTATGCCCTCCAAGCATGGCAATGTTTTCGCCTGACAATTCTATTCTCAAAAGTCTTGCCTCTTTGTTCAGGCCGTGTACATTGATTTCATATTCGCCTGCTGTAAGAAAGACGCAAATTATCAGAAAAAAAGGAAAAAACTTTTTAATATTCACTTTTATTTCTCCTTGCTGTGCCAGAATCTGAGATATACAAACGCAGCTCCCATAAGAAGAATGCCGAATGCAATGAATGCGGCGACCCGATATGCTGCATCAAGATGTACAATATCAAAGAGGAATACTTTTCCAATGACGATCAAAAACAGTCCCAAGCCCAGGTAGCGCTGGAATCTGCATGATTTGCGCAACCCGTTCATAACCATAGCGAAAGCGAACAGGCTCCAGAGAATGGATATTCCTCCTCCGGTCATTCCCGGTAGTTTATTTTCCACAATGGTATGCAGTTCCCGGGTCGTGTGGAGGAACAGTATTATGGGCCAGGAGACAGAGCAGATTGCTGCGGCTGATTTTGAAAGTCCGTGTCTGGTTATGGTTTTTCCTGCATACCAGATTCCACCGGCCAAAACCAAAGTGTTCAGAATGTCCCCGATGCTGTATGACCAGAGGAAATCCGGGAAACCGCATATCCATGAGGAGCCGTTTATGAAGTCATGAACTGCCAATGCTATAATGCAGGTTCCTATAATGAAGAAGCACGGTTTCCACCATCCGGGAACGCCACGCCTGAAGAGCTGCAGTGCTGTAATGAAGCCGGCTATCCAGACTATGTTTTTACCTGCAGTGCGGAACATGGGATATGCCCTGTAAAGTGTATGGTTCACTTCCATAAGCATAAATGAAATGCACAGGATAAATGCCAGGCTTATAAATATTCCGCTTATGATATTTGCGCCGGAAGTTACAGACGGCGCTGTCTCTGAATCCCGGTTTACGGGGACTTCCGCATTTGCGGTTTCTGCGTTTGAAATGGCAATTTTTGATGCCATGGCCAGGCTGAATACTGGAATCAGGTATTGTATGCATCTTGCCAGACATTCCGACCAGAAGGTACCGCTTCCCGCTGTGGAAGACCAGTTTTGCGGAGTGCTGTAGAATGAAAACTCATACATTGTAAGGCGGAGCAATGTGGCTCCGTACAGCAGCCATGCACAGGTCCTGAGAAAGCGGCTGTCCATTTTGCAGCCCAGCCATAGCATCATCAATGCTTCAAGTGCCCAGGCGGCTCCGAGCCATTCACCTGTAAGTACTGCCGGGAATGTAAGGGAAAGATAGAATCCGGACAGGGCGCAGAATATCAGAAGAAGATTTCTGTCCTCCTCCGCCTTGCGTCTTGCCAGCAGCAGGGCATGGAGCAGATAGAACATGGACAGTCCCATTGTCAAAGGCGCAGCTGCAATGCCTTCTTCCGGCCATGTGCGGTTTATTGCCAGCATGGACAGGGTGAAGAACAACATTGAATTGCACAGAAGTCCCAGGATTTCAAGGAAGGTCGCTTGTATTTTCAGCCTGACATTGTGAACGAATACCGATGTGGAGAACAACATCATGAGCAAGGAGAGCGATAACTGAAATACAGGGAAGTCCTCCGGTGTGAAATGTACCTTGTACACGCCGCATGTCAGAATATATGTGAAGATCATAGCAAGGAAGATAAGCTGTTGCCAGTTTCTTCTGTTGGATAACCATAGCACGCCTATGCCGAGAAGGAGAAGGTATCCTGCCAGTCCGGGGATGTTTTTCTGTCCCGTGTTCAAAAGCAGAGGCGTTGCGTAGCCTCCAAGCATGGTGACCATTGCAATGGGAATGGAGGAAAGCCGGTCGGCAAGCAGTCCTGCGGTCAATGTTACAAGCACCATGACTGCGCCGCCGACGGCAGCCGGCACCAGCGAGTACATTGAAACCATTGCGAAGCTGCTGAAATAGAACATGCCCAGGCCTATTCCCGCTAGCGCCTGTCCAAGACGCCAGTATTCGCTGCGCATTTTTTTATGCAGTCCGGCTCCCAGCAGCAGAGCGCCGCAAAGATAGCTGATGGCGACACGCCCTTCCGGCGCAAGAAGTCCCCGTTCTATGGACAGTTTCAGAAGAAATACCGTGGAGAACAGCAGCACCAGTATTCCGGAGCGTAGAAGCCATGTAGTCGCCAGCATTTTTTCAGCGGATTCACCGGATGACATGCCGTCTGACCTGCCGAAAATCAGCCAGTTGCGCAATGCCTTCAGGCGTATTTCGATTTGACTTGGCTCTCGTGGTGCCACAGGTTCCGGTTCTTCCTGGATAGCTTTAAGCTCGATTTTCTCTTTTGTTTCATTTTCGGCTTCGTCGTGGAGCGTATCTGCGTCCTTGTCACGGTTTTCCTTATGTTCGTATTGTGTTGCGATGGGCAGTTCTGTCTCAAGCCCTGGGACTTTCTCCGGTTCCGGCGGCAGCCCGGTTTCTTCCTTGTCAGGCTGCTCCGGAACTGCTGCTGTTTCCTCCGTGTTTTCCCTGTTCATTGGCGGAGTATCCCCGGATTTTTCCCGGGCGGATGTCATGTTTATCAGAGTGTCTTCTATTCTGGCAATGGTCCGGCTTATTTTGGAAATATGCAGAGTGAGTATTACAATGCAGCACAGCGGTATTATCAGAAACAGTATCAGCAGTATAACAGGCGCAAACATGGAAAATCTCTCCGGACGGGTATTGTTTTTTGTGTTCAAGTTACTGTCAGGTTACAGTAGTGCTTCTGGACAAGTTATCAAGTGATGTCCGGTGTTTTTTTGCTGTTGGATGTTGCGTTAAAAGTGCCTTTCTTAAAATATTATGCGGCAGGAGGGGGACTTTATGGCATGCCGTTCTGCATCAGCTGCTTTGTTATCCATGCCATGAGCAGCTTCACGATTTTCATTTCCTGTTCAGCTGTAAGTGGAGTTCCTTTCCTGACCTTGTACCATTTTTCAAGGCAGCCCCGGCAGCAGCATGCCGTGGCGTGCTGTGCCTTGAATACCGGATGCCCCTTGAAGGGAGTCTGCTTTCCGTCTTTTTCCGGCATAGCGGGAGCCAGTCTGGCATGGATAATTTCAATTGCATGCCTTTCAACAGCATCCAGACCGTTTTTTCTGATATAGTCCAGGTCCTTCAGTACAAGCCTGAAGCTTGAACGGAATCTTGATCTTTTAAGTTTTTCCAGTGCCTGTTCCGTAGTCTGTGCCATTTTAGTCGTTCCGTTAATGTTTTTTACTGAGATAATTTATGTCAGTTGAATAGTAAATCAAGACGGTGTGAAAACTGTGCAATATGGGTTATAGTACTTCTCGAGACTGTTTTCAGACATAGTGTTCCGTTGCAGTAGCATCGGATGTGTTTTAATTTGACTTTCGAGAGGTGTAAAATGATCTTTGTAGTGGCTGTTTCTAATCTGAAGGAAGGATGCAGGGATGAGTTTGTCAGGCTGGCGCTGGCCAATTATGCCAATGTACATGCGGAGGAAGGATGCATCTCCTATCTCCTTAACGAAGATTGCCCGACGGGAATACCTGCACAGCCGGAATTGCGCAAAAATACAGTTACTTTTGTGGAATGCTGGGAAAGCGTGGAGCATCTCAAGGCTCATCTTGCAGCCCCTCATATGAAGGATTTCATGGCGGCCGTCAAGGATCTCAGGGTATCTTCTGAACTCAGGATACTCACTCCTGTAAAATAACATCTTCTGCAGAACGGGAGACATGATGAATCCAAGAGATCTTAGAATAACTGATGTACGCTTTGCCGACATAGACGGGGCACCGAAAAGATGCACCCTTGTCAAGGTATATACAAACAGCGACCTTGTGGGATATGGCGAAGTGCGTGATGCCTCTTCAAGAACATATGCCGCAATGCTGAAAAGCAGAATACTGGGGGAGAATCCATGCAATGTGGAGAAGATATTCCGCCGTATAAAGCAGTTCGGCGGCCATTCCAGGCAGGCGGGTGGCGTGTGTGCGCTTGAAGTCGCATGCTGGGACCTGGCGGGAAAGGCATGGGGCGTCCCCGTATGGCAGCTTCTGGGCGGAAAGTTCAGGGACAGAATACGCTGCTACTGCGATACGGACTCGGAGGGAGGAGGCCGTGACATGGGGGAAGCCCTCAGGGAACGCATGGAAAGGGGATTTACTTTCCTTAAAATGGATTTGGGTATCGAGCTGCTTACTGATGTTCCAGGCACTCTCTGTGCACCCCTGGGATTCCTCGAAAAGATGAGGGAATACAAGAAGACAGTATTTTCAACGCCTCACGGATCCATTGACCCCAGAGCCATGCGGGGCGAGGCATACGATCTGTTCAACACGGCACATCAGTTTACCGGCATACATTTGACAGAAAAAGGTTTGGACTATTTGGAAAAGTACATGAGCGATGTGCGGGATGTGGTAGGGTATGAAGTACCTATTGCCATAGACCATTTGGGGCATATTCCTCTGGAAGACTGCATAAAACTGGCAAAGAGGCTGGAAAAATACAATCTTTCATGGATGGAGGATGCGCTTCCGTGGCAGGATGTGAAGCAGTGGCAGCAGCTTCATGCCGCAACATCGGTCCCACTGGGAACAGGGGAGGATATTTATCTCAAGGAAAATTTCCGTCCCATACTTGAATCCGGTGCGCTGGCAGTGATACATCCAGATGTGCTGACTGCCGGAGGCATACTTGAGACCAAGAAAATAGGCGATATGGCGGAGGAATACGGCGTGCAGATGAATCTCCACATGGCTGAAAGCCCTGTGGGATGTATGGCGGCTGTCCATGTGGCGGCGGCTACCCGTAATTTCATGTCGCTTGAGCTGCATTCCGTTGATGTGCCATGGTGGGGAAGCCTTGTCAATCCGGAACTGAAGTATGACGGAGGCTACATAACCGTTCCTGATGCGCCGGGATTGGGCATAGAATCTTTGAACGAGGAGCTCATAAGGGAGCATCTTCATGTTGATTTCCCCGAAGCATGGGCGCCGACAACACAATGGGACGGAGAATGGTCCAACGACAGGCAGTGGAGTTAATTCACTGCTACTAAACGCAAGGGAGTGAAGCATTTTTGTTTTCATTAATGAAAATACCAAATATTCAGCATTACTGTTGAAAAACTGTAGGAATGAATGTGCTTTTCATGACAAGTTTGTATTTTTGTGCAAATGTGCTACATTATATAAACTTTAAGAGAAAGTCTGTATTATTTTGGAGTAGGATTTTATGAAAAAGAAATGCAGTAGGAATTGTGCATCGGAAAATACATCTGACGACCTTTTTGAGATGGCAGGTGTAAAGGAAGTCAAATCAGCTTCTGTGCGTCGCCGTGTTACTTTCAGCATAAAGGCGGCAGTTGGATCACAGGTTTTTCTGGCAGGTTCCTTCAATGACTGGAATGCCGAATCCATTCCCATGAAAGATTCTGCAGGCACTGGCCACTTCAAATGCATCAAGCTTCTTGCCCCCGGAAGATATGAATACAAGTTTGTAATAAACGGACTGTGGGACATAGATGCGGAGAATCCGCTTTTCGTCGCCAATGACATGGGGTCCATGAACAGTGTGATAGAAGTGGAATAATGCTTATGCCCCTGGAAACAGGGGCTTTTTTGTATCTAAGTTGTACAAAAAGTATGTTTCTGCTTGATTTTTGATGTTGACAGCATTAGATTGCTGCCTGTATTTGTTAACATTTCAGGAGCTGTATTGTATTATGAATGCACGCATCAGCACAAAAAAGAAAATAAAGGTATTGGTCGTAACTCCGGAGATAACCTATCTTCCAGCCGGCATGGGCAATATTGCCAATAAGCTTTCCGCCAAGGCCGGCGGCATGGCAGATGTGTCTGCTTCCCTCGTGGCGGCTTTGTTCAATCGTGGTGTGGATGTGCATGTGGCGCTTCCGCATTATCGCCGCCTGTTTCATGTGGAAGTGGCTGACCTGCTGGATGCAAAACTTGAGAAGTACAACAGAAGCCTCCACAGGGACGATGGAAGGAACGAAAGGCGCATACATCTTGCTGAAGACAGGACTTTCTATTACCGGGACCAGGTCTATCCAAACTATTCAGAGGATTCAATGAACATGAGCCTGGTGTTCCAGAGGGAAGTTATCAACAACATAATACCAAATGTGCAGCCTGACCTCATACACTGCAACGACTGGATGACGGGACTTATCCCTGCATACGCAAGAAGACTGGGTATTCCCACGCTGTTTACTGTGCATAACATACACACCCAGGAAACAACCCTGGAGAACATTGAAAACCACGGTATAGACACGGCGCTTTTCTGGCAGATGCTGTATTTCATGCGTCAGCCCCTCAACTATGAGGAATCCCGTACAGCTAACAAGGTGGATCTGCTTACAAGTGGAATATTCGGAGCTCATTTCATAAATACGGTCAGTCCCACATTCCTGAAGGAGATGGTGGACGGGTATCACCCCAACATACTCCCGCAGATCAGAGGGGAAATATCCAATAAATACCATGCCGGATGTGCAAAGGGAATACTGAATGCGCCGGATCCCGATTACAATCCCGCCACGGATACAAGCCTGACTGCAAACTACACCGCTGCAGACCATGCGGAAAAGAAGCGCATAAACAAGGTGGAGTTTCAGAAGAGAACAGGTCTTTTCCAGAATCCGGATTCTCCTCTTTTCTTCTGGCCATCCCGTCTTGATCCAGTGCAGAAGGGGCCGCAGATACTTGCTGAAATACTTTATGGTATGGTCCATGACTACTGGGATTCAGGTCTCCAGGTGGCATTTGTGGCCAATGGAGCGTACTATCAGCACTTTGTGGAGATAGTGAAGATGCATGGTTTTGATGACCGTGTGGCAGTATGCAATTTCAACGAGGAGCTTTCCAGACAGGGATTTGCCGCTTCGGACTTCATACTCATGCCGTCAAGTTTCGAACCCTGCGGTCTTCCTCAAATGATAGGCCCGATATACGGCAGCCTTCCAATTGTGTATGATACGGGAGGACTTCACGATACGGTATGTGACCTTGACCTTGAAGCCGGCACCGGCAATGGCTTTGTGTTCCGCAATCATGACGCATGCGGCCTGCGCTGGGCTGTCGATCAGGCGATGAAGTTCCATTGGCTGGATCCGTCCCTGCGTGAAAAGCATGTTGCGAGGATAATGACGGAAGCACTTAACACTTTCAACAACGACAATACAGCAGACGAGTATGTCAGAATATATGAGCAGATGCTGAAACGCCCGCTTATAAAGGACTTTACTGCACTGCATTCGCCGAACGGGAGCCGGTTCTGAATCTTCATGTTTGGCGGCAGAAAAATAAATGCAGAGGCCGAATGCAGGGCTCTTGCAAAGGTACTGTCAGAACTTTATGCCGCGGATGATGTGCTTGTTATGATGGGAAGGCTTGTCCAGAATATGGAGGCCCTGCTTAGGGTGATGAAGGCTGTGCCTGACTGCCCGGAAGAAGATGTCTTTGCAGATGCACTGGACCTGTTTTCCACGGCGGCATTGAAACTGAAGTATCCTCTTTTCTGCGAAATGGCCCAGAAACTGTGCATTGCAATAGACGGAAATGTGGAAAAGCGCCTCAGGACAGTTGACAGTGCCCTTGAGACAGTGTGCGCTATGAGAGTGTGGATTTTAAAGCAGCTGCAATGAAAAATGGCATAATAACGGAGAACAATAATGAGTGATTCATCAAAAGTTATAGGTGTGGATGTAGGCGGGACCAAAATTGCGGTGTGCCTTGCCGATTCAGATGGAAATATATTGGCCAGCGGACGGGTTCCTACAGGCGGAGCCCCTTATTGCGAGGTTATTCCGAAAGTTGTTGCTCTCGGAAAGGAACTTGTAAAAGGGCAGGGCTTTACGATGGCTGACATTGAATGCGCAGGAATATGCGCCCCGGGCCCCCTTGACATGGTGAAGGGAACCATTCCCCGTTCACCCAATCTGGCTTGGGAGGATGTTCCAATAAGGGATGATATTGCCAATGGGCTGGGTGTCAGGGCCGTGCTTGAAAATGATGCCAACGCCGGAGTGCTTGCTGAAGTGTATTTCGGTACTGCAAAGGGAAAGAAAGATGTGGTTTATGTTACCATGAGTACCGGTGTAGGCACTGGTGTTGTGACAGGCGGTCATCTCCTTACCGGAAAAACCGGCATAGGGGCGGAAATGGGACATATAGTGCTTGATGAAAACGGACCCAGGTGCGGATGCGGGCTTGCCGGATGCCTTGAGGCATACTGCGGCGGCAGAAATGTTGCGTTGCGCATGCAGGAAATGCTCCGCAACCATCCTGAATCACCGATGTTCAAACTTCCCGGCGTTGACGGAAAACTGGAGAACATCACATTCCAGGCAGTGCGCGAAGGTGCAAAGCAGGGTATTGCAATCGCAGTTGAGATGTGGGACGAGATATGCCGCCGCCTGGCTCAGGGCATAGGCATCATGATGGTCACATTTAATCCGGAGACAGTCATTCTCGGCACTGCCGCCTACTATGCGGGCGATTTTATGCTGGATAATGTGAAGCATTATCTTCCACGATATACCTGGCCGGAGTTTATGGAATGCTGCGACATTGTCATAACCGAACTGGGACCCAAGGTGGGTGAACTGGCCGGTGCGGCAGTTGCACTTAACGCCATATCAGAATAAATGCGTTCCACGGGCGAAAATCCTGCATATCTGACTGATCAGATAATAACATATCTCGGGAACAAGCGGTCTCTTCTGCCTTTTATAGGACGTGCCCTGAACATAGTGAAACGTTCTGTCGGCAAGCGAAGGCTTGACGCTTTCGATGTGTTTTCAGGGTCGGGGATAGTGGCAAGATACTTCAAGCGTCATTGCCGTACCATGTATGTCAATGACCTTGAAGACTACAGTCAGCTTGTAAACAGCTGCTATCTCAGTAACCGCTCCGGAATCGATATGCCGTTTTTGGAAAAATGCCATGGCGAGATTGTCCGCAGGGCCGAGGAGGAATCCCGTCCGGGAATCGTGACGGAATTGTATTCTCCTGCCGATGACAGTGACATAAAGCCCGGGGAGCGTGTGTTCTATACAAGGGAAAATGCCCTGTACATAGACACGGTCCGCTCCCTTGTTGATGAGTTTCCCGAAGACATGCGCAAGTTTTTGCTTGCGCCTCTTCTGTACAAGGCAAGTGTGAACAACAATACCGGCGGTGTTTTCAAAGGCTTTTATAAGAACAGGTCAGGAGTAGGGCAGTTCGGAGGGCAGGGCAAAAATGCCTTGAACAGGATACTTGGAAGAATAAGACTGCCATTTCCGGTATTTTCTAATTTTGACTGTGACTGTGTGATTACAGGAAAGGATGCAATTGAGGCGGCCGGAGAGGCGGAAGAGGTAGACATAGCCTATCTGGATCCGCCATACAATCAGCACCCTTACGGAAGTAATTATTTTATGCTGAACCTGATCTTGCGCAATGAACATCCGGGGGAAGTTTCTGCTGTATCCGGCATTCCGCGTGAGTGGAAACGCTCCCGTTACAATGTGCGGGAGTTTGCAATGAACGAGCTGTTCAGGCTGGTGGATGAGATAAAGGCAAAGTTTGTTCTTATTTCATACAACAGCGAAGGATTCGTGAAATACGGGGATTTTGTGGAATATCTGTCTAAAAAGGGAAAATTGCGTGTATTTTCCACAAAATATAATGCATTCCGCGCTTGCCGAAACCTGAATATGCGTGATATTCATGTGAAGGAGTATTTGTTTCTTCTGGAAAAGTAGACAGTCTTCCGAAATGCGGGTGGCAAAATGTTGTAATATGATGCAAGGAGCTGAATCGAAATGAAAAGTTCTGTTATTGATAAATTGGAATGCGGAAAACCGGATTTCACTTTTTTCTACAATGAAAACGGAAATGAGATATATCCTGAAATGGTGTCATGCACCGAATCAGACAACGGCCGCCAGATACACTGGCATGCAAGCTACACCTGTGGAAATGTTATAGACGATATATATTTCAGCGTCTGTGCCTCAGGAATTTCCGTGCGCCGTGTATTTGCCAATAACTCGGGAACATCACTGAAACTGCAGGAACTTGGCGTGAGGCTTGCCGGATTGGATTTCGGCGGAGTTCCAAGGGATGATTATTTCTATCATAATGAGAATCCCCGTATTTATGAACAGATGACTTTCCCTGTGGACTACAGGCGAACCGCAGAGGATGCAAAGGATTCAGACTTTGACTTTGCCGCCGGAAACCGCTGGGCCGACCCCGGTGTGGTCTGCGAAAGGATAGGGCGCTCGCCGTACCAGCCGTTTCCCGCAATACTTGTCGGTAACTATTCCAGCAACCATGCTATTGTGCATGGAACTTTGAGCCAGAAGGTGTTCTACCACAATTATCTGGTAAGGCATGAAAACGGCTCACTGGTGTTGGACATTTTCTCGGGGTTCAAGGCACTGGACTGGATGGAAGTTGCTGACGGACGCATCCTTGTGGATGAATGGTATCTTGGAACGACGGACAATGCCGGGGATGTAGACCATATCTTCGACGGATATGTGCAGGAATTGAAAAAGCATCTGCCGCCAATGTATGGTGCAACGGATGTTAATCGCTACACCATGGTGTGGGGCTCATGGAATGACGGCATAATGCGGAATATTTCCGAGGATATGATACTCAGGGAAGCTGCCTACCTCAAGGAAAACTTCCCCATGGTGGAGTGGATACAGGTGGATGACGGATATGCAGTGCATACTCCTCCCGCGCATGGACTTGGCATGCCCTACGAGGGCGAAGCGGGAATCGCCACGGAGAAGTTCCCAAATGGATTGAGGCATTTTTCTGACGAGATCCGGAAACTCGGTTTGCGCCCGGCTATCTGGATAGGCGGATTCTGCCCGAAGTTTACACCTATTTATCAGGAACATCCGGAATGGTTTATTGACTATGACTATCGTGTGAACAAGTCCTCGCCCCTTGATCCCAGTAAGGAAGAGGCTCGAAAATATATGAAGTTCGCCCTGGACAAGCTTATCACCGAATACGGTTTTGACGGCGTGAAGCAGGATTTCTGGAGTTATGCCTTTGAGGACAGCCATGATCTGTACAGAGGGGAAAGGGACAAGTCCGGCTATGAAATGAGGGACTGGTGGCTCAAGGAATACCGCAAGAGGCTGCCCTCATACGCTCATTTCCAGACCGGTTGTGATATCGTGATGGGAAATCCTTTCCTGGGAGAGTTCTACACGAATTACCGTTATGGAATAGACATCGGCGGCGGTAAATGGGATTATGTGCGCACCAACTTCCTGTTCTGTGTGGCATGTCTGGCAACTCATACGGGAGACTTGTTTGTGCCAAACAGTGACAGTGTGGGACTTTTCCCCGGGCTCAATGATACGGAGGCCATGTTCTGCCTGGACTTCTGCCTGGTGACACATACGATGATAGAAATCGCAGGAAAACTCAGCGAAAATACAACAGCTCCACGCCTGGCGGCTCTCAAAAAGACTGTCTGCTGTCCGAATAACGGCGCGGATACATTCACTGCAAAGTATGACTATCGCAGTCATGTGAATAAGATACCTTCCATATTGTATTTCAATACTCCGTTCTTTGCCATAAAGCGTTGCGACGGACTGCCGCTCAGCACAATCGGTCTGTTCAATCTTGAAGATGAGGAGTGCACTGTGCAGGTTGCGCCGGAAGATATCGGTCTTGAACCTGGCAGCTACACTATCGTGGATTCCAGAAGCGGTCAGATTGTTCCTTTCAATGGGGTAACTGTTTTCAATGTGGCAGGGCACGGCAGCCGTCTGCTGTCCGTAAGCCTTGATGCGTCTGATTGCATACTGGACTGCAATTTCAAGATTGTGGACACAACCCGTGACGGAAATGTCCTGAGCCTGACCACCCAGTATGGCGCATCAGCTGAAATTATGGTAAATGGCAGCGTGGACAATGTTCTTTTCAATGAAGTTCCTGTGAAATGGGAACAAAATGGGAACATTGTTGTCTTTGATTTGCCCGGCGAAGGGCGACTGGACATAGTTTGGAAAAAGGCGTGAAACATAATCGCGCTATATAAAATCTGAAGGAGAAATTGCAATGTACGAAAATCAGTATCAGGAATGGACTCATCCGACTTCATTGGCGGCACCTGCAAACTTTATAAACAAAGTGTACGGCTTGATGACACTCGGGCTTTTTGCCACTGCGTTGACCGCCTATTTTACAGCCATGAATGTTATGCCAACCACCATCAGCAAGCTTTATATACCTGCAGTTATACTTGAGGTCGTCATGGTGATGGTTTTGTCATTCCTTGCCACAAGAATGTCTGGCTTTATTGCTTTCCTCTGCTTTATGGCATACGCAGTTGTAAATGGATTCACTCTTTCACTTCTGTTGTTTGCTTATTCAATGACTGCAATAACAAAGGCATTTGCCATTACCGGCGGAACTTTTGGTGTAATGTGTCTCATAGGCACTGTGACGAGAAAAGATCTCACAAAACTTGGCATGCTTTGTTTCATGGCGCTCATTGGAATAGTCATAGCTTCCATTGTCAACATCTTCCTTAGAAGCACGGGATTTGACTTCGTTATTTCCATTCTTGGCGTGATCGTCTTTGTGGGACTTACTGCTTACGATGCGCAGAAGATCAAGCATCTTGCCGAAAATGGCGTTGAACATGGCGGAATTGCCGTGCTCGGCGCACTTACATTGTATCTTGATTTCGTTAATTTGTTCATGTATATACTGCGTCTTACTTCAAGGCGGAAGTAAAGGGGGGACATTGAGATAATGCGTGACTTGACTCATTCTGTTGATGTGTGCGTTGTGGGGGGCGGTCTGGCAGGCATGTGTGCCGCCGTGGCGGCTGCCAGGCATGGCGCAAAGGTGGCACTTGTGCAGGACAGGCCAGTCCTGGGTGGAAATGCTTCAAGCGAAATACGCATGTGGATATGCGGAGCCCACGGACAGGACAGAAGGGAAACAGGCCTCATAGAGGAACTTCAGCTGGAGAACAATTTCAGAAACCCGGAATCAAGCGTGTCTGTATGGGACAGCGTGACTTATGAGTTTGTCAGATTCCAGCCTGGTATTGAACTTTTTCTCAACTGCACTGTAAATGATGCCAGTATGAAGGATGGCAGAATAGAGTCGGTTTCTGCATGGCAGATGACCAATGAGACACGGCATGTATTCAAGGCTAAGATATTTGCCGATTGTTCCGGGGATTCAATACTTGCACCTCTGACCGGAGCAGAATGGATGCTTGGAAGAGAGGCAAGAGCTGAATTCAATGAGGATATAGAACCTGAAACAGCTGATAGGAAGACCATGGGAATGAGCTGTCTTCTGCAGGTCAGGGAAATGCCTCATCCCGTAAAATATACGCCTCCGAAATGGGCGAGAAAGTTTGAAAGGGATAAGTCGGAGGCCAAGCGGT
>JAZURH010000340.1:0-2515 GCA_045606125.1 Lentisphaeria bacterium
GCTCCTCATCATCGCTGAAGATGTTGATGGCGAAGCTCTGGCAACTCTGGTTGTCAACAAGATCCGCGGTTCTCTGAACGTCTGCGCAGTCAAGGCTCCCGGATTCGGCGACAGGCGCAAGGCCATGCTGGAAGACATCGCCATCCTGACTGGCGGCACATGCATCACAGAAGATCTGGGCATCAAGCTGGAAAATGTTACTGTTGACCAGCTCGGTTCCGCTAACAAGATCTCCATCGACAAGGATAAGACCACTATCGTCGGCGGCAAGGGCGAATCCAGCAAGCTTATGGGCCGCATCGCGCAGATCAAGCGCCAGATCGAAGAAACCACTTCCGACTACGACCGCGAAAAGCTCCAGGAACGCCTGGCCAAGCTGGCCGGTGGTGTTGCTGTCATCCATGTCGGTGCTGCAACTGAGTCCGAAATGAAGGAAAAGAAAGCCCGCGTTGAGGATGCTCTGAATGCAACTCGCGCAGCTGTTGAAGAAGGTATCGTCCCTGGCGGCGGCGTGGCTCTCATCCGTGCTTCCAAGGTTCTCAAGAACCTGGATCTGGCCGATGATGAAGCAACAGGCGCTGATATCATCGCACGCGCTGTCACCGAACCTCTCCGTCAGATCGCTCTTAACGCCGGCGTTGAAGGCGCTGTTGTCGTGAAGACCGTCAAGGACGAACAGGATGGCAATATGGGCTATGATGCTGCCAACGACAAGTATGTTGACATGATCAAGTCAGGTATCATCGATCCTGCAAAGGTCGAGCGCTGCGCACTGCAGAACGCCGCTTCCGTGGCTGGTCTGCTTCTTACTACCGAGTGCATGATCTGCGATCTGCCCGAAGAGAAGAAGGAAGCTCCCGCAGCTCCCGGAATGGACGGAATGGGCGGAATGGGCGGCATGATGTAATATCGTGAGACAATGCCGTGGCGCAGAATGCGCTGCGGCTGCCCCGACGGCTCCCGTAAATGGGAGCCTTTTTTTATTGTCTTTTTGAGGGACAGCTGCAATAAAAAAGGACACCTGAGCAGGTGTCCTGTAAAATGGTGCCCTCGGGCGGATTCGAACCGTCGACCAACTGATTAAGAGTCAGCTGCTCTACCGACTGAGCTACGAAGGCATCTCTTTCAAAAACACTGCTTAAGATACAGGATTTTCTATTTTTTGCAAATCAGTAAGTCGCATTTTTTGTTATAAAAGTCGTTTTTTTGGACTTTTGCGGACAAATTGGCACACATCAGGCTATATAGGGATGTTCAATTAACAGGAATATTTGTGTTCACGAAGAATGCCTGTGTAGATTTTGAATATTAATGACTGTTTTGGCATGTCTTTGAAGTTGAGATATGTCATATTTGGGCTATATTATGACTTGTCCTGACTTTAAAGCCCAGGCTGAGGATGAAGGCATGCTTTTGATAGATATTTGCGTACATTTTTTATGTCTGCAGCCCATTGTTACAAGGCACGCCTCCAGGTGTGCTTTTTTTTGTGTCGGGAACAGGACGCAAACGCGGTGAAGGTGAATATGATATCAGAGGCAAGACATCTTATTGACAGACTGTCGGCAGGAGAACTTCTGGACAGGGAGGAGTATCTCCGTATTCTTGTCTATGCGGATGCTTCAGATATTGGATATGCACGGGAACTGGCGGATGCGCAGCGAATCAGGGTTTTCGGTAATGGAATATTCCTGCGCGGCCTGGTTGAGTTTACAAACTACTGCAAAAACGACTGTTTCTACTGCGGCATAAGGCGCAGCAACAGAAATGTGGAAAGATACAGGCTTGCACTGGAGCAGATATTGGAATGCGCGGAGGCCGGATACAGGGCGGGATTGCGCACTCTTGTGCTTCAGGGGGGAGAGGACGCACATTTCACAGACGATGCAATGTGTGAAATAGTTTCCGCGGTAAAGCAAAGGCATGACGATATGGCTGTAACCCTTTCCATTGGAGAGCGTTCATATGAAAGCTACATGCGTTTGCGCCTGGCCGGTGCGGACAGGTATCTGCTTCGCCATGAAACGGCACTGGACTGGCATTATGCTGAGCTTCATCCGGACTGTCAGACCCTTGCTTCGCGGATGCAATGCCTTGAATGGCTGAAGGAACTGGGATATCAGGTGGGCTGCGGCATGATGATAGGATCTCCCGGACAGACTTCTGAATGTCTTGCCGCTGATCTGGCATTCATCCGGGACTTCAGGCCGCAGATGGTTGGCCTTGGTCCGTTCATCCCCCATTGCGATACATGTTTTGCTAAAGAACCTGCCGGTTCAGTCCAGTTGACGCTTTTGATGCTGGCTCTTGTCAGGCTTACTTTGCCTGAAGTCCTTCTGCCTGCTACCACGGCCCTTGCCACGCTGCATCCGGAAGGACGCCTGCTGGGCATAAGATCCGGGGCTAATGTCATTATGCCCAATCTTTCCCCTGCATCAGTCCGTGGCAGCTATTCCCTTTACGACAACAAGGCAAGTTCCGGTGCGGAGGCCGTGGAGGGACTGGCAAGCCTGAA
>JAZURH010000341.1:0-9823 GCA_045606125.1 Lentisphaeria bacterium
TTCTCCTGTATTTAAGGTTTTCTTATCATAGGTATGGTACTTTTGCGTAAACTGTCAGAATCCGGCGCTTAGGTTTATGTCAAAACCTTTGAGCTTGTAGTTTTCATCGGGCATGGAATTGTATGGATCTTTTACGGACTGAACATGACCGTCCCCGAAACTCATGTTGCCGGAGCCGTTACGGTAGGCTGCTATTGTGGTTCCGTTGTTAAGCATATTGTCCAGATTGGTCAGGACGCCGCCGTGCTTGCCGCAGTTTCTGGCATGGTCTTTCCACCAGGAGAACGCATAGGTGCTTGTCATGGGGCTGTCCATGAAGAATATTGCCTCGGAGGGGGTGGACATTTCCCTGACCTGCTTCATGCGGCGCTGCTGTCTGTATGCCGCATTTGTCTCCTTGCCTGTCCTGGCCTGGTAGTTGCCGCAGGTGACATTTCTTATGTAATGGGTATAACTGTAGTAGCCTTTCTTGTAGTCACCCCATTGTTGCTGTTCCGACGGGCATACAAGCAGGGGCAGCTTCTTCATTCCCCCAACATTTGCATTGAATGACAGATTCGGCCCCATATAGTCCATTACGAGGATTATCCAGCTGGGACTGGCGCCCGAGGCATCCCGCCACATTGCGGGCATTATCCAGTCATCGTAGTCCGATTGATAGAAGGCATCGTAGGTGGCAAGTGTCTTCAAATTGTTTGTGCAGGAAATTGCCCGTGCCTTTTCTCTTGCCTTGCTCAGGGCGGGAAGAAGCATGGCCGCAAGTATGGCTATAATGGCGATTACTACCAGAAGTTCTATGAGTGTGAAGTGTTTTTTCATCTTTACCTTTTTTCCTAAATCAATGTTATACTGTAATGTGTTCTTATTTTTCAGAACACATTTGACCAGCTTATGTCAAATCCGTTTTCCAGGCCGTAGTCCGTCATGGTGCCTGCCGGATCCATCTTGCCTTCCACATGTCCGTCTCCGAAGCTCATGTTTGCGATACCGTATCTGTATTGGAATGTATGGGGACCTTCCGGAGTTGTGTTGGTGCCGCCGTGGCGCCCGCAGGTTCTCATTGTGCTCCACCAGCTGTGGACATAGTTGGACAGGTAGTTGCTGTCTGCCATGAATATCGCCATGGATGGGGCTGTCAGATCCCTGGATTTCTTCATGCGCCTTTTGTTCAGGTAGTTTTCCTCCACATCGCTGGCGCTTGAATTGGCTCTTTTGTAGCGTATATGACCTGTGGTAACATTTCTGATATAGTGCGTGTAGGAAAATCTGAGCTGCTCATAATTTCCCCAGGCGGCGCTTTCCGCCGGGCAAACAAGTGTGGGCATATTTTTCATGCCGTCGGCATTTCTTGCGAATGAGCCCGGATTGTATTTCAGAAGTGTGAGAAGCTGTATCCATGAGTATGCCTGACCGTTTGTTGTCACATTTCCGTATTGCACCGGCATTATCCAGCCTTCGAAATCGTCTTGGTAGAATGCTTCCCAGTTTGTGAAGGTCTTCAGATTGTTGGCGCAGGAAATGGTGCGGGCCTTTGCCCGGGCTTTACTGAGGGCAGGCAAAAGCATGGCGGCAAGTATGGCAATTATTGCTATTACTACAAGGAGTTCAATAAGTGTGAATCTCTGTTTCATGTCATACGCCTCTCTTTTATTCGGAACTGTGAGGTTTTGGGGTGCCTGAGTTATATATCTTCATCCACATATCATGAATTTTACAAAGAAAAATCTGAAATGCAATATAGTTTGATAAAAAAACATGCGTTCCGGAACTTTTATTTTATTTGTGTTTCAGAGATATGTTTTAAGATCTGCATATATTCATTAATGTCTTGAATTGAAGGCTTTGGTGTTTATATTACAAGAATATTTGTGGTGATTGTGTCTTTTTTACAATTTACGCTGTTTTCCAATGATTGCGGAACAGCAGAAAAATCAATTGAGGAGAGAGAAAATGTTTAAAGTTGGTTATGCTCAGGAAGTAATCACCCCCCCCGTAGGCGTTGGTCTGGCCGGTTATTTCAACAAGCGCCCCAATGAAGGCGCATACGATGATCTTTTTGTGAAAATCATCGCAATGGAAAACAACGGCACCAAACTGGCACTGATCTCCTATGACCTCTGCAGCCTGCGTCCTCTTCTTTACAGGCATCTTCAGGAGACTCTGAAAGCTGAGTTCGGCGAACTCAACGACAATATCATCCTGTGCGCTACGCATACTCATACAGGACCGGAATTCCCATCTGAAGACTGTGAAATGGACGAGGCCACCGCCACCGCTCTCAATATCATTGTCGATGCCACTGTCCGCGGACTTAAGAGAGCCATCATGAATCTGCAGCCCGGTACACTGGAGGCGACAACGGTCTACAACAACCCATATGCCTTTGTGCGCCGCTATTTCATGAAGGACGGCAATATCGTCACCAATCCCGGCTGGCGCAACCCCAACATCGACAGGCCTGAAAGCGAAATGGACCGCACCATCGGCATTCTTGCCGTGCGTCAGGGCGGCCGCATTGCCGCACTTATCTGCAACATTGCCAACCACATGGATACAGTGGGCGGAAATATCGTGTCCGCCGACTGGCCCGGCCGCATGGCACTTGCCATTCAGAATGAACTCAAGGAAAGCATTCCTGTGCTTACGATAGCCGATGCTTCCGGCAATATAAACCACTTTGACTTCCGTCAGGATATCAAGCAGACCGGATATTTTGAGGCAGACCGTATCGGTCGCGGATATGCCCGCATCATTGTCGATGCACTGCCTGCTCTTAAGCCCCTGGACTTTGATGAAGTTGTGATAAAGAACACGGAAGCCGATGTGCCGCACCGTATTCTTACTCCAGAAGAGATTGCCGAGGCCAAGAACATTCTTGAAACAGTTCCGGACATCAAGAAGGAAGGCGACTTTGAAAGCCAGGATCTGGCAAATAAGGTTCCGGCAGCTCTGCGCTACTTTGCCAAGCGCGCTCTGGACGGATATGAGAAGAGCACACCTTCCCATAAGTGCCGCTTTACAACATTTGCATTCGGCAAGGAACTTGTGCTTGCCACCATTCCCGGCGAACCCTTCAACGGAATCGGCAGTGTCATCCGCGAAAAGTCGGATTACAAATATACTTTTATCGCAACTCTTGCCCAGACTCCTGCCGGTTACACGCCTCTCCGCGAGTGCTTTGCACGCGGTGGATATGAAGTGCAGCCCGGTACCAACACGGCGGCTCTGAATACTGCCGATGTTCTTATTGAGAGCGTAACTTCAATTCTGTAAAAGAAGCGGAGAAAACAATGATAGACATTACAAATGTGCGTCAGGGCGCAATTTTGAATCATAATCACGGTAAAGAAACCGACAAGTCTCTTACCATCAGAATCGAAGGTGTTTCTGAATATGGCCGCCCCGTGAAAGTCAACGGAGTGCCTGCTGAAATGGACGGACGCCGCTTCTTTGCGGATGTGGAACTCACCTCCAAGCTGAATCAGGTCACTGCTTCTGTTCTGACCCCCTTCGGTACATATTCCCAGGAACTTACCCTGGTATGGGACAAGAAGTCCTTCAGGCGTTTCAACTGCTATATTGATGACCACAGCTTCCTGTTCACGGATCTTGCCCAGCAGAAACCGGCACGGGCATTTGATCATTTTTATCTGAAGGGGCTCAAGGATATTAATGACAAGTACGGCCTGAAGGTCACCTTGAACTGCTTCTACAGAAATGATCATCATCCATTCGAACTCAAGGATATGCCCGATACATGGAAGAGCGAGTTCATCGATAATTCGGACTGGCTCAGGTTCTCCTTCCATTCATACAGTGAGTTCCCGGACAGGCCTTATCTTGAGGCATCAGCCGAGGAAGTTGGCAGGGATTATGATCTGGTGAAGGGGGAGATCATCCGCTTTGCAGGTGAAGAATCCTGGATTCCTCCCGTGGTCATCCATTGGGGAAATATTAATCCTTCTGTTGCTGCGGAAATAATCCGCAGGGGAACCAGGGCGTACTCCAGTAACTTCCGTGCACGCGTGATGGGTGGTCCCAGCCTGGCCGACCGCATGAAAGGCGGAAATATGGGAAATGTGGAAAAACGCTCCTGCGATGGCTCCGACAGGTCCACAGTGAACGAAGGACTGGACATGCACTACAGCATAAACGAGGAAACTGACTACATGAAGAAGCATCACGCCTATTACGATCCCACTTTGGGTGTGTTCTTCTTCTCCGGCAGCGGCGCATGCTGCAACCTTACTCCCATGGATGTTATTCCCCAGCGCTATGCTGTTCAGGATGAGTTGTCCAGAAAGTACGGTTTCGAGACTTTCGGCGTTGGCAGTCATGAGCAGTATACATTCCCCTACTACCCCAATTACATACCGGATCACATGGAACGCATAGAGTGCGCTGTGCGTTGCGTGGTGGAGGATCTGGGCTGCAAGCCCATATTCTACAATGACGGCATCCTGGGCAATACAGCCTGGGATTGATACGGTTGCCGCCCTCCCCGAAGGGAGGCGGCTTCAGAACCGGCAGTTTTGCATTCAGGGGGAAACTGCCGGTGCATGGTTCCGCCGCAGATATGGCGGAACGGCAAAGACTAAGCAAATGTTCCCGGAGGCAAAAACAATATGGGCGACATTATTTTTTTTGAGGGATTACTTGACGAGTGCGGTGCGGTCGGATATGTCATAATCGGCCTTTTTCTGCTTTCGAGCCTGTTGTTTTTCCGTAGGTTTATTCTGCTCCACAGGGCCAAGATAGACAGCGAGGGATTTTTGCTTGGAATAAAGAACAATCTCAAGGGAAGCAACGGGCGTAAATTCATAGAGGCAATAGCCATTTGCGACGAGACACGCGGTCCGGTGGCATCGGTCACCCGTTCGATTCTCAGCAGGGACTGCAGTGATGAGACTGCCTTGCGCCGTGCGGCAGAAGAGGCGGCCACCGTAGAGGTTCCCCGGCTGCAAAAAGATTCCAGGATGATTTCCGCCATAGGTCAGCTGCTTCCGCTGCTTGGCTTGCTGGGGACTGTTCTGGCATTGCGCGGATTTTTCGGTGACGATATTGCAAGACTGGGTGTTGAAAAGGTTTCGGTCAATATCAGGACGGCGCTGGTCAACACAGCCATGGGACTGGCCGGAGGCATTATCGTTCATCTTTATTCGGTCATACTTCATGAAAATTGCCAGAACATAGTTCATGACATGGAGAAGACCGCTGTTGAATTGATAAATTTTCTTGTGGAGCCCTCAGACCTTGCGGAAAGAATGAACAGTCGTCTGTTGTCAAATGAAGCGGAGGGCGCCGGTAAATGAGTTTCTGGCAGAAAAAACTGAAACCTGTTTCCGCACCATCGATCCTGATTGGTCTGGTGGATCTGTTTTTCATTCTGCTTGCTGTATTTGTGCTGCGTACCCGTTTTGTATATCTGCCGGGAATCAGGAGCATGGCTCTTCCCGTTCTGAAGGATGCAGAGGTGATTTCAGCTGAAAAGCATATAATCACCGTTTCTTTTGACAGGCGTGAAAATGCCAGAGGCAAATATGTCTATACTTTTAATGATGAAGTCAGGGATAATCTTGCCGACATGGAAAGTTCAATACGGGAGGCTTTGAGGCAGCCTGATCTTCAGAGCAACAGAAAGCAGCTGCTTGTGTTGGTTGTGGAGAAGGATGTACCCTACGAGGAACTGGTCAATATTTATGCGTTTGCAAGGAAGTTCGATGTTGAGATACTGCTGGCTACCGGCGGAGAACTTCAGGAAAATACTATGAGAATGTCATCTCAGCCACAGGAAAAGTGATATGCGGGAGAGTAGGGCAGGAGGCTGGATACGGAAGCATGAAAGGTTTATGACTGTGTCATATGCCTTTCTGTTTGTGCTTTTGATCGTGGCTCCGACGCTGCTTGTAAAAATATCAGATGGCGTGGATAGATCCTCATCCGGTCAGGCCGGTGGCGGCAATCCCCTGGTATTTCTTCCGCCCGGCAGTGTTTCCGCTCCGAGTGATGAAATATATGAGTGGGTGAGGCTGCGCAATCCTTTTCAGAGGCTGATGCCGGATTGCAGGTTCGGTTTTGCTGAAGTGCTGCCAGCATACGGTCCGAGAATAGTGCCGCAGCCAGGAGATGAAACTATTGCTCCCATGCCGCTTGTCACACGGGATCTGCTGGGCATGCCGGGGCTGGCCGAAGGCAAAGATGAAAATGTACTGCTTCAGAAACAGCTGGCTTACATAGATGTAAGCTTCCCCGTGAAAAAAAGCATCAGTGGCGAGTATGGCGCTTTCTGGATAAACGAGGAAGGGCATGTTATGAAGAACGGGCCCAAGATAGAATTGGCTGCCATAAGGCAGGCAGTGGGAGTCGGGCCGCGTAATCAGGTCATAAGAAGTTCACGGATTTGTCTTGAACCGTCCGGGGGAGGGGAGCCTGTTCGTCTGGTGGTGAGAAGATCCTGTGGAAATACGGAACTTGACAGATATGCAGTTGCAGCCATGAGGGAGTATCTTGTGAAAACGGCTCTTCCTGCAGCTGTTCCTACGCTTCCTGCCGGTGGAATCGTACTTGAGGTCATTTGGAAAATCCCCCCGGAACTGTGATGGCTGTGTCCTGTTTTCTTTCGGTTGTAGAGGATGATTATGTTCTGCGTTTTGAGTCTATCTGAGGCATTTGCCGCATATTTTCTGCTTATTATGGGAGTGCTTGCGGCCCTGTACTGCATAGACGTATGGCGGGCCAGGGCGGATGATTGGCGCCTGCGTCGTCTCAGCGTGCGAAGATGCAGCTCCTGCGGACTTGTGTTTGCGGTGGGACGCTTTGCGAAACGCCTGTCGGTACAGTGTCCCAGATGTGGAGGAAAGCAGAATAAACGGGTTGAGGACAAAAGGTAATATGCGGATTATAAGTGGTTTGGCCCGTGGAATACGCCTTGAAGCGCCGGAGGGGCGGAGTCTTCGCCCCACGGAGGATCGGGTGAAGGAAAGTATGTTCAGCACACTTGGTGATGTGCAGGGCAGGATCGTCGCGGATCTGTATTCGGGCACCGGGGCTCTGGGGCTTGAGGCTCTGAGCCGTGGTGCGGCGAAGGTGTTCTTTTTTGAAAAAGACAGGCGCCATGTTGAATACATAAAGAAAAATCTTGCTTCTGTTGCCAAGTCCATAGGCGGGGAATGTGGTGAGGCCAGAGTGTTTTGCTCTGATGCAAAAAAGGCTCCCGAAATGCTTCCCGGTGCAGAGCCGGAAATTGTTCTTGCCGATCCACCCTATGGGGCAGGCGTAAATGAATATGGCGCCGCCGGTTTGCTTTTGGACGACCGCATGGCCTCCTGGGTATCAGAAGGCTGTATTCTTGTGCTTGAACATGCGTCAGACAATGTTCTGCCATGGGATGAGCAGTGTCGTTGGCGCCTGTTAAAGACTAAGGTTTATGGAATAAGGGCAGTTTCATTTGCAGTCAGGAGTGCCGATAATGATAAAGGCTAAAGGTTTGACAAAGATGTTCGGTCCCCACACTGCCGTGGATTCGGTGTCATTTGAAGTGGCAGCCGGGGAAGTGCTGGGTTTTCTCGGACCAAATGGGGCCGGCAAGTCAACTACGATGAGAATGCTGACAGGCTATTTTTCTCCTACAGCCGGTAAAGTCTGCATTTGCGGGGCTGACATGGAGGATGAACCGGCAAAGGCCAAATCGTATATCGGATATCTGCCTGAGAATGCACCGTTGTATTCTGATATGACTGTAAAGTCTTTTCTTGAGTTTACGGCTGGAATAAGGGGACTTTCCGGTGCGGATAGGAAGACGGCTGTAGACAAGGCAGTCAGTATGTGCCGCCTCGGGAATGTGCTGAATCAGAGTATAGATACGCTTTCAAAGGGGTACCGCCACCGTACTTGTTTCGCGCAGGCTGTGCTTGGCGATCCGGAAGTACTTGTTCTTGATGAACCTACGGATGGCCTGGATCCCAACCAGAAGCATCAGATGCGGCAGCTTATTTCTGAAATGGGAAAAAACAAGGCCATCATTGTCTCCACGCATATTTTGGAGGAAGTGGAGGCAATATGCACAAGAGTCATAATAATTGATCGTGGCAAGATTGTTTTTAATGGTACACCGGCCGAACTGAGGGCTAAGTCTCCCGAGTCCGGGGCAGTCTTTGTCAGATGCGGTATTCCTCTTGATGCATTGCGGGAAGCCGTTTCCGGCATGGAAGGCATTGCTGATGTGAAAGAGGACGGAGAGGGAATCTTGTTCATGCCTGCGGATAGAATAGATGGGGAACATGCCCTGTCATCCGTGCGTAATGCCTTTGATTCCCGTGGTTGGAGTTTTTCTGAAATATATGTGGAGAAGGGGCGAATGGACCGGGTTTTCCGCATGATTACTGCAAATGACGGGGCGGAGGCATGATAATGAGCAGAATATGGATAATTGCCAAACGGGAACTCCAGGGATATTTCAATTCACCCGTCGCATATGTGTTCATTGTGATTTTCCTTCTTCTGATGGGATTTTTCACTTTTATGATGGGAGGTTTTTTCCGCAGTGATGAGGCTTCTCTTGTGACTTTTCTGGGATGGCACCCCTGGCTGTACATGTTTCTTGTCCCCGCTGTCGGAATGCGTCTCTGGTCCGAAGAAAGAAGGCAGGGTACGCTTGAACTGCTTTTCACTATGCCCGTAAGCGTTGGGCAGGCAGTTGCCGGAAAGTACATTGCAGGCTGCATTTTTCTGGGTTTTGCTTTGCTGCTGACCCTCCCAATGCCTGTAACAGTATGCTGGCTCGGTGAGCCGGATGTGGGACCGATGGTCACCGGGTATGTCGGCAGTTTTCTGATTGCCTGCACCTATCTTGCAATTACAGGTATGACTTCTTCATTCACAAGAAATCAGGTAATAAGTTTTATTACATCTCTTGTGTTGTGCCTGCTGCTTGTGCTGGTTGGATTCCCACCTGTGACAAGGCTGATCCTCAAATGGGGAGCTTCAGGCGCTCTGGTGGACTTTGCCGCATACATGAGTGTCATATTTCATTTTGACAGCCTGCAAAGGGGCGTGGTCGATGTCCGTGATCTGCTCTATTTTGCCTCAATCATTGTCTTCTGCCTGTTTACCACGGGCATTGTGCTGAAAAACAGGAGGTGACGGAAATGGGATCTGGAAAAAAGACACTGCGCACTGCCTTATCTTCCTCAGCGGCAGTATTGATCATGGGCGCCATACTCTTTATGGTATGCCTGATTTTCAGAGGAACGAACATAAGGATAGACTGTACTGAAGATGGTTTGTATACACTGTCTGATGCTACGAGAAATGCTCTCCTTACGCTTGACAGGAATGTGACAGTCCGTTTCTATTATTCGAAGGATGTGGCGCAAATGCCGGTGGGGCTTAAAAATTACGCCAGAAGAGTGGATGACATGCTGAGGGAATATGAGTTATGTTCAGGAGGCAGAATGAAGGTCGAAAGGCTGAATCCCAGGCCGGATTCTGATGAAGAAGATTCTGCTAATCTGGACGGTATTGCCGGGCAGCCCACTGACCCGCTGGGACTGGACAGCAGTATCTATCTTGGACTGGCTGTTCGCTGCGGAGACAGACTGGAGTCCATCCCTTTTCTTGCTCCTTCCAGGGAGGACCTGCTTGAATATGACCTTACTGGAGCAATTCTTTCGGTGATCAATCCCAGAAAAAGCAAGGTCGGTTTGATGAGCAGCATGAAAATCATGGGTGGTGTGGACAATCCCCAGCTTGCAGCTCAGGGACAGGGCGGCATAATTCCGGCATGGCATATTGTGTCTGAATTAAAAAAGCATTATTCCATTGA
>JAZURH010000342.1:0-34488 GCA_045606125.1 Lentisphaeria bacterium
TAGGTCCTGTGACCAGGAAAATGCCGTTCGGGCGGCTGATAAGCTTTCTTATGTTAGTCTTGATGTAGTCATTCATGCCAAGACTGTCAAGGCTCAGATTAACAACTCCACGGTCAAGAATACGAAGCACAACGGACTCACCGTATCTGGTCGGCAATGTGGAGACACGAAGGTCGATTGGCTTGTGGTCCACACGAAGTTCAATACGGCCGTCCTGAGGATGACGCCTCTCGGCAATGTTGAGTCCGCTCATGACTTTGATACGGCTTATAACCGGAACGGCAAGATGCTTCGGAGGAGGCGCCATTTCGTAGAGTGCACCGTCAATGCGGTAGCGTATGCGGAATTCATCCGAAAACGGCTCAAAATGAATATCGGACGCCTTGTCTCTGATGGCCTGATGGATGATAAGATTTACAAAACGGACTATGGGTGCTTCATTTGCCGCCTTTTCAAGTTGGGCGGAGTCATCCATGTCTACAACAGATGACTGTCTTATTTGATCAAGTTCCGTCAGAACATCCGCAATCGTGCTGTTCTTTTCCGGATAAAGTATGTCTATCATTTCATCGACTTCATCAGGATATCCCACAAGAATGCGGCAGTCCTTGTCGAGAATATAGGGAAGTTCATCCGTCAGCTTGCTGTTAAGAGGCTCCGAGGCGGCAAGATAGAGAATATTATCCTCATATTTAACCGGAACTATCTTATAGAACCTTGCCAGATCGTCGCTTACCATTTCCACGACTTCCGGGGGTACTTCCTGGTCCCTGAATGAGAACACCTCAGTACCCAGGTTCTCAGCCATAAGCTTGAGAAGTTCATCCTCGGTAATAATCTTGTAATTGTAAAGCAGCTTTATAAAAGGCCGCTGAAGCCTGTGCACGTCATCGTACACATCCTCAAGCTGCTCTTCAGTAGCAATGCCTGCATCCAGCAGAAGATGCCATACCATGCTGACATCAGCATCCAAATCAAATGACATATCTTGACTCCAATGATGGATTTTACTCTTTTGCGTCCATAACTTCCACGGCGGCACCAGTTATTATGAATCAACCGTCAGGCGCATGACCTCCCTGATGGATGTAATACCCGCAGCGGCCTTCAGGATACCATCCTGGCGAAGGGTCTTCATGCCTATTTCACAGGCACGCTTTCTTATTACCGAGGCATCCACCATCTGATAGATCAGATTCTGAATGCTTTCGTCCAGAACAAATATTTCATAAATACCGATACGCCCTCTGTACCCTTTCTTGCATTCGGGGCATCCGACAGGATCCTTGAAGGTATTTGTGCTGACTTCTTCCTCAGTAAGCTCAAGATTGGTTATTTCCTCCTGTGTAAGCGTATGCGGAACAGGACATGCCTTGCATAAACGGCGGAGGAGACGCTGAGCCATGATAGCGCGAACTGACGAGGCCACCAGGAAGGGCTTGATTCCCATATCCATCAGTCGGGTAATGGCAGAAGGCGCGTCATTAGTGTGCAGGGTACTGAAGACAAGGTGTCCGGTAAGCGCCGCATTAATGGCGATTTCGCCGGTCTCCTCGTCGCGGATTTCACCGACCATGATGATGTTCGGCGCCTGACGGAGCATGGCACGCAGAGCATTCACAAATGTCATCTGCACATCCGGGTTGATCTGCACCTGGTTGATTCCGGACAGTTCGTATTCAACAGGGTCTTCCGCAGTAATGATCTTGCTGACCGGCTGGTTAAGCGCGTGAAGGAACGAATAGAGAGATGTTGTCTTTCCAGAACCGGTAGGTCCTGTGACCAGAAATATGCCATCCGGAAAATGTATAATCTGGTCAATGCGCTTCTGATCATCCGGCATGAATCCAAGCTCGGAGATGCCAAGCATGACGCCGCTCTTATCAAGAATACGCATGACTATGGACTCGCCCCATGTTGTTGGCAGATCAGAAACACGCAGGTCCAGGTCTCGGCCCATTGCGGTAAACCTGATACGGCCGTCCTGAGGTATACGGTGTTCTGAAATATCCATTCCGGCCTGGAGCTTCAACCTGGAAAGCACCTGGTTCTGAAGATACTTCGGGGGACTTTCAACTTCGTTCAGCACGCCGTCAATCCTGTACCGCACGCGGAAACGCTTTTCCATGGGCTCCATGTGAATATCGGAGGCCCTGGAACGGAATGCTTCAAGCAGAAGAAGTGACACAAGCCTTATTATGGGGGCGTCATCTTCTTCCTTTGCCTGGCCTGATTCATCCACCGTCACATCTCCAGTCGTATCCATGGTGTTTCCCTGTGTAACATCGACGGTAGTCTCCGTCATGTCCATAAGGAACTCTTCCATGTTCGAATCCGTCTGGGATCCATAATAATAGTTCAGTGCCTTCTGTATCTGGGATTTGGCGGCCACCACGCCTTCTACATCCATTTTCAGCAGATACCTTATGGCGTCCAGGGACTCAATGTCTCCGGGATTTTCCATAGCAACCCTGAGTATGCCATTGTTCAGGCTTATTGGTATCAGGTGATATCTGCGTGCCAGATGCCCGGGGAGCATATCCACGACTTCCGGAAGGATCTTCTTCTCCGCCGTATCAAAATCATAAGTGTCCATTCCATATTCTGACGCCAGAAGCTGCACCACATCCCCTTCCGTGCAGATCTTGTCATCATAAAGTGCTTCAAGCGCCGAGCCTGCCTCGTCATTGGCAAACTTCTCCCGGGCCGTAGCCGCCTGCTCCTCTGTCAGCAGACCCTGCTGCACCATTAAATCAATTACAAAATCGTCGTTGTCCATAGGCTAAAAAATAACTGGTTCGATTCACAATTCAGCAATGGGCTAAAATACAGCAGCAACTTTATATGTCAATGAACTGTGTGAAAAAAAATCACAGATATTCCATAACTTTTCAAAGCGCCGGATTCTACAGAAAAATTCAAAAATCCATCTTTGCGATTAAAAAAAGCAATTTCATCAATTCAGCCTTTTCTGCTGCAATTCACAAAATCAGATTGAAGTTTCATGATATTAAAAAGATCTACGGTGAATGTTTCCAGCTTTCCATCCGGACAGAGCAGCTCACTATAAGAGAAGACGCCCCCTGGTTACACGACCGCAGACTTCCTGGAGGCGGGCAGCTGTTCAGCCATGGCTGCCACTACATAGATCTTCTGCTTTGGATGATGGGCAGGGCACTGCGCGGCACGCATACAGGCACAAAATATTGCGGAGCACATCCCGGGCATCGGTGAAAATTGCCGCCAGCATGTTCTTATGGAGCTGCCCCGGGAAATGGTCAAGCCCGCAACTGAGGAAATGGAACATTTTTTAGACTGCGTGGACAACGGCACAAAACCCGAAACCTCGCCGGAAGAAAGCCTGGCAGGACTGGAGGTCATTTGGGAACTTTACAGAGCAGAGGACGAATGACGCCTGGCGGATTTCAGCAAAATTGAAATGCCAGCTGACCAGGCATGACTATCAGACGAATTATCTTTTTGCCCTACTGTATTTCCCGAATGAAAACTCTTACGGGACTTCGACCTTTTTCCCGGTGTGCTTCTTTATGAAATCCACATAGTATTTTACTTTTTCAGGCCCGGGGAATCCGGAAGGCAGAAGATCATCTGCATAGAGCCGGTTCAATTCGGCATATTTGTTTCGCGCCATTGGATTGAAAGGCTCTATGTGAACTCCGGCCACATTTTCGTATTTTTCAGCAATTTCGGCAATGGCAAGCAGATGTTCCAGCTGATCGTTAACTTCAGGTATCAACGGGCAGCGCAGTATTATCCTTGCTCCGTCTGCATTGAGCCTTTTCAGATTTTCCAGTATCAGCGAGTTGTCGACCCCAGTCAGTTTACGGTGCAATTCAGCTCCGGTTGCCTTGTAATCATAAAGAAACAGCCCGGTAAAAGGAATAAGGCGACTCAATGCCTCATAGCTGCCATGACCGCATGTCTCAATGCAGCAATCTATGCCGCGCTGACAGGCAAGGCGGGCAATCTCAAGTGTGAATTCCGGCTGAAACAGGGGTTCGCCGCCGGAAATTGTCAAGCCCCCGCCGCTTTCCTCAAAGAACATACGCTCCTTTTCCGCTTCGGCAACTACCTCCCCGGCGGAAAGCATTCCACCCGCAACAGTAACAGCACCCACAGGACAATTTTCAATGTTCTTCAGCTGCTCTTCTGCCGGGCAGCTCACAGGCAGGCATTTGAAAATATTTCGGCAGCTTCCGCACTGAAGACATTTCTCCCGGCGGTACATTACCTCAGGATCACCGGATTGAGACTCCGGTGTATGGCACCACAGGCAGCGCAGTGGACATCCCTTCAAGAACACCACCAGGCGTATTCCCGGGCCATCCTGGGCTGCAAAATGCTTGAAACTCAATACGCGCCCTTTCATAGCACCTCCGCCTGCCTGATGTAGGCATCCTGTTCTCTGCGCGGCACGGAGTTCCACAGCTGATTCCAGCCGCAGATACGCACCTGCAGATCCCTGTACTGCTCCGGATTCTCCTGGGCCTTGCGCAAAGTCTCAACATCCATCACATTGAAATGTATTGCATGGCCATAGTTTTTTATGTATGTCATCAGCAGCGCCCGCATGGCATTCAAACCCGCTTCGCCTGCGATCTCCGAAGGATGCAGCATTATATCCACAGGCAAATCACCCATAAAGCATGATGAATCGAACTTCAGCACCGAAGCTATCAATGCAGTCGCCCCGTTAAGCATGCTTCCCTGGGTGGAAGTCATGTTCTTGTTGAGTTCATCCCCTTTCCTGCGTCCGTCGGCGGTAGCCTCCACTGAATCTGCCCATTCGGCAAAGCGGTTTGAGGAATGAAGCGAGGTAGTGAAGAATCCACCTCTTGAATTCTTTTTTCCATTATACCTTCTGGCCACAGCGGATGTGAAATGCACTGTCAGGCGGTCAGGAAACTCCAGATTGTTGCCAAATCTCTCCGGATCATTCAGCAGACGCTGCCTGACAAGCTCATCACCCTGAAAATCCCGGTCAAGCATTGCGGCCAGTTCCTGCAAAGAAAAACATTTCCGTTCAAACACATACCGTTTGATCATGGTCAGACTGTCTGCAGTGGTTGCCGCGCCGCATATCCAGAGATTTGTATTATTATACTTTGCGCCTTTGGCATAGCCATCCTGCGCCTGCTGCAAACTGCTTTCAAAAGTACCGGAAACCATGGGAGCCGGATTTATCTCATCAAGTTTTTCCTCCATGCGCATCGCCAGTTTCACCCCCTTGTCAAACTGATAAAACAGCTGCCGGAGGAATGCACGGTAAAGACGCGGGAAAGTGTTCAGTTCCTCTATAGTGCCTGTTTCAAGTCCCATGCGGTGCCCGCTCAGGGGTTCCACACCGTTATGAAGAACCAGTCCCAGTACCTTAGGCAGATTCACCGTGACGGGAGCAGTTTCTACAGTGGAGCCTCTGGCGCAGTATTCATAGCAGCCCTTTATGTCCGCCGTCCTGGCTTCACTGAGGGAATATCCGTATTTCTGCATGGTGCGTATGATACAGGGTTCGCCGACAAAAGCTATGCTGTTGCTTCCGCGGCGTATCATATCCAGGGCATGGTCTATGAAATCCCGTGGAGTATTTTCCGATACCTTTATCTGCAGTTTCGGGTCATATATCTTCATGTCGTCATATTCATCCAGAATCAGATATGACAGTTCATTAATCGCACTGCTTGAATCTTCATTTGTACCGCCGAAATAGAATGGATGACCAACTTTATAGTGCATTGCAGTGGCCTGGTACATGAATGACCGGAAGAAATAACGGATATCCTTTTCCGTATATTCGCCGGAATCAATATCGCGCCTGTAATACGGGTACAGCACTCTGTCCAAATTACCGAATGAACGGGTCTGTATAATATCAACATATTCCGATATCTGGAAATAGATCCATATTTGCAGCAGTGCCTCATAAGTATTCCGTGGACTTCCATTACGAAGCTGCTTCAGGGCGGTAAGAATCTGCGCCTTCCTGGGACATTCCGGCAATTTATCCGCCTGTAAGATCAACCTCTCAAGCAGTGACAGTGCCGCATTGTACTCAATTCTGATGCTTTCATAAAATACCCGGTATTCAGGATGGGATTCAAATTTGCCCGATGCCGCCTTTTCATAGCGGCATGCCCTTTCCAGCAATCCGCTGAACCCCATATCCAGAACAGCATCCCAATCCGGAACACAGTGGTCAAAATCCATTCTTATGCTGAGAAGCCTGGTCTGATTGCCCCTGTTTATATCATCAAGCTCTTCCTCCGTGAAAATCCGCTTGTAAAGCTCTCCGGCCCATTTCGCCATGTGACTCTTAAGCAAAGGCCTTTTAAGGCATGATTCCAGTCCGGGGAAATAATCGTTTACCGATACATCGATTGCAACATTGTTCAGGACAAAATCAAATGCCCTTGCCTTTGCCAGCGGCCTGGGCAATTCCTGATCATCCTGATACATCTGCTCGAGCCGGTCCAGCATTTCGGCAAAGGGCATACCGTCCGCATTGCGATAGAAATCCGGATCGGTGAATTTTCTTTCCATGTATAATCTGTCTTCTTCCCACTGGCTTGTCATAAATGGCCCTCCGTTTTACAAAGACATATTTTACATATAAAAGCCTTGTTCCGCAATGTAAAAACAAGTAAAATAAATATACTTTTCTGTATTTTTGCAATATATACTGATGTTTTTTTAAGCAGGAAGATGTGTATTACTGCATATACATTTCTTTCCTGAATGTGGCGGGCGGGTATTTCATGGTACGCTTAAAGAACCGTGAAAAATAGTATTCATTGGAAAAATGCAGTTCCCCGGCAATTTCCTTTATGGAAAGTCTTCCTTCCTCCAGGAGTTCAACCGCTCTATTAATAATTATATTTTCATTGAATTTCCGTGGTGTGATTCCTGTTTCAGCAACGAACTTTCTTGCAAAAGTCTGCTCACCGGAGTTCATAAAGCGTGCCATTTCCGCCACTTTGACATGGGGATTCATTTGCTGCTGCAGCCATTGAGTCAACCCATTATAGGCCGGCAGATGAGAACTGCGACGGCGGCACAGTTCAAACTCCGGCATCTGCACAAGTCTGTGCAATATCGTACGGACAAGCAGATGTGCCCCGTTCAGGAACTGCATGGGTTCGATTGCCCCGGTATTCATGGATTCAGCCAGAGGCAGCAGTTCCGGTGCAATACCATGTTGCGTAAATGCAAAGCAGGAAAGTATTTCCATGCCATGAAGCATTGAAAAGTTAAAATGGATAGACAGACGCTGATGCTTCAGATGGCAATGCCTTATTTCCGCAAAAGGCGGCACAAGAAGCCACATGCCGCGCTGCAGAAATATCCTGCCGCCACCGTCCTCAAGAAAACTGCCCTCATTGCAATCTATGCAGAACAACAGCCGCGCGTGGGGATATTTGGTATGGAACATTCCGTTGCTTTCACCTGAATAAAAGTTTTTGAACTTCAATTTCAAGGAATTGTCCAGTGCGATAAGTTCCTGCTGCTGCAATTTCATAATCCCACAAAATCCATATCATCTGCTGCAAATCTCTGATTTTCAGGTTTTAAGATATGCCTCACTAAAAGTTTATCAAGAACAATCCGCATTTGTCCCGTTATTTCGATTAATGATACAGAATATTTTTTAAACAGGCATTAATTCCGCAAACAGGATTCGTCCAACAAGACTTTCTATACTCAATCCGGGACATGAATAGCCTGTGACTTAACTCACAAACCTTCCCTGAAACGAGTCATTTTAAAAAGTTATGAGCAGCTGTGATTTTTTAATAAATTTTCTTGTGGCAAATAAAAAGTATGCCTGTATAGTACGGATACAGAAGTCTTTTATACGGTATTAACCGAAGTAAACTTATAAGGAGAACAGCAATTATGAAAGTAATAGTCATCATGGCCGGCGGTACCGGCGAACGTTTCTGGCCCGTTTCCCGCATAAACAATCCCAAACAGCTCCTTACACTCAGCGGAAGCGGACAGTCCCTGCTTGAAGAGGCAGTCAGCAGAAGTTCTGCAATAGTCCCCAAAGAAAATATTTTCATAGCAACAAGCCAGCATCTTCAGCAGGCCATCAAAAATGCGAATCTCGGCATTCCCGAGGAAAATGTGATTGCCGAACCCAGCAAGCGCAATACGGCTGGCTGCCTTATCTATGCGACTGCGACCATACTTTCCCGCACAAAGATGTCACCTGAAGAAGTCACAGTAGGCGTACTTACGGCAGACCATCGCATTCCGGATACAATACCCTTCGTGAACACTGTGGGACGCGCCATGGACGCAGCCGAGCAGACAGAAGGTCTTGTAACAATAGGAATCAGACCCATCAGACCGGAAACAGGCTACGGCTATATTGAAGTACCTGAAGGAAGCAGCTTGAAAGACGAGCTTATGCCCGTGCAGAGTTTCCGCGAAAAGCCGGATGCGGAAAACGCGGCAAAATACATCGCCTCAAACCGCTTCTTCTGGAACAGCGGAATGTTCTTCTGGAGACTCAGTTCATTCCAGAATGAATTCGGAAGAGCAAATCCCGTCATGGCAGAAACACTTGAGGACCTGACCGAGGCCCTGTCGTCCAATTCTCCGGAAAGGGCTGCCAGAATATTTGACGCGCTGCCGAATATCTCAATTGACTATGCCCTCATGGAAAAGGCGAAAAATGTTTATGTGGTCCCCGGAAACTTTGTCTGGGACGATCTGGGTTCATGGGACGCCCTGGACAGGACCTTCCCCAGGGACAAGGCTGGCAATGTGAGCTACGGTGCGCCTGTTCTCATTGACACAGCATCCAGCATCGTGTACAACAACAGCAGCGAAATGGCCGTCGGCGTGGTCGGGATGAAGGATGTGATCGTTGTCGTGAACGATGATGCAGTCCTGGTAATTCCCAAGGACAAGGCGCAGGATGTACGCAAGCTGGTCATTGCATTGCGTGACCGCGGAGCAAAGCAGCTCTGATGTCGGAAAAATACTGTCCAATACTCAGTACTCTGGGCTATGTACTTTCCCCTGACCGGAAGAAAGTCCTTATGACATACCGGGTTTTCCGGAAGGATGACGACCAGTTTGGAAAGTACAACGGCCTGGGCGGCCACATGGAGCCAAACGAAGACATTGCCACCTGCATGATACGTGAAATACGGGAGGAGGCCGGCATTGAAGTGACGGAAATGACCCTGCGCGGCTCCGTTAACTGGACCAATTTCGGCCCCAAAGGTGAAAACTGGCTTGCCTTTGTGTTCCTGATCACCGGTTTCAGCGGCGAACCTGCCGCGGAAAGCAATGAGGGTCCGCTGCAATGGGTTCCTGTGGAGAATATCATGGACCTGCCCATGTGGCCCGGAGACAGGTATTTTCTGCCGCTGGTCTTTGACGATGACCCCCGCCAGTTCCATGCATATCTGCCATATGATCACGACGACCCCATCGGGTGGAACTGCGTCAGGATGTGAACTTCCGCTTTTTCGCCGTGTTCTGTTAGCATTTATGATGAAAAAAAAATCATTTATGCTTTTGTGTTTGAAAAAATGCGTTTATGTTATGCAGAAATCTGTTTGTCATAGTTTTTGATTGAAGCATAACTGGAGGATATTATATGAATGTAAGGGGTTGTTATACTGCCATAGTTACTCCTTTCCGCAATGGAAAGGTCGATTTTGGCGCACTTGGTGAGCTTCTTGAACAGCAGGTTGCCGGCGGCGTAGCCGGTGTTGTCCCCGTTGGAACGACAGGTGAATCACCCACTCTGGACATGAAAGAGCACGACGAGGTAATAGAATTCACAATTGAAAAGATCAACCGCCGCTGCCAGGTCATAGCCGGTACAGGCGGCAATGCGACTTCCGAGGCTGTTCAGCTCAGTATCCACGCAGCTGAAATGGGTGCGGATGCGACCCTTCAGGTCACGCCCTACTACAACAAGCCTACCGCGGAGGGCATGTACCGCCATTTCAGCACAGTTGCCGAGAAGTCCGGCATACCGATAGTGCTTTACAATGTGCCGGGACGCACAGGAAAGGAGATTCCCATTGATGTGATCGCCCGTTTTGACGGCAATCCCCTCGTAGCCGCAGTCAAGGAAGCCGGCGGCAGCGTGGAACGTGTCAATGCGATCAAGGATGTATGCGACATTCCCGTTCTCAGCGGTGACGACAGCCTGACTCTTCCCATGATCTCAGTCGGTGCAATCGGTGTCATCAGCGTGGCATCCAATATAATCCCGAAGGATGTGTGCGAAATGGTGGCCAAAGCTCTGGACGGGGATTTTGCCGGTGCGTACGCCATACACAAGCGTCTGTATCCGTTCTACCGCGATCTGTTCATTGAAAGCAACCCAATTCCGGTAAAGGCCGCACTTGCCGATCTGGGTGCCATTGCCGAGGAATACAGACTGCCCCTGTGCGAAATGTCTTCCGGTAACAGAGAGAAGCTGCGTGAGACCATGCGCCGCTGCGGCATCCTTAAGTAAATGACAAGGCTTTTTTGATGGCGTACTTTTGAGTCCGCCGATCCCGGTCTTTGAAAAACTGGAGAGTTGAATGAAATCCTATTTGCATGCCCTGAAGGAGGTGTCTTCCCTTCCCATATCATTGGAAAGGCGGCGTCCCGGTGACAGCGCATCGGATTGGCAGCTTGTGCTTATGCGCGGACTGCTTGGTCTTGTATGGGGACTTGGCGGTGCGCTGATTGCATGGCTTGTCTCAGGTGAAAAGACGGTTGGCGCCATACTTGGCACTGCCGCAGTCTGCCTGTTGAGGAATCGTCTTTGTGCCAAGGGCGAAGGAACTGCCGTAGTCGAGCTTTCCAAATGGCTTCTTTCCAATGTCAAAGATCAGGAAATGCGCGGCACCTACAGCAGCCTTGCTGCTCTCGGCCTGCTTGTTCTGCGTCCGTTCTGCATATATATCCTTCTTCTTCACGGGGTATGGCTGTGGCTTCCCGCAGCTGCTCTTCTTGGCTATGCAGCAAGCCTTGACTGCGGAAGCATGATCAAGATGGACCAGAGGCACTGGCTGACTGCAGCGGGCATTTCTCTGGTTCTGGGAGCGATAATAAGCAAGACCATGCCCAATTATCACGGCATGTTCATATTCTCAATTGCAGCTTCAATTCTCTGCTGGCTGCTGCCCATGGTGATGCACCGTTTCAATCTGAGTTTTTCAAAGCCGTCCTGCATTTACATTTGCGAGGCAATTGCTCTGATACTCGGTGTGGCTGGCGTGGCCATGTGAAGCGGCAATTTGAGACGCATGCGGTTTTAAACGCAACAAAAAATTGGCTTTTAAGTCAAAACGGCGGCTGTTTATGACGGCCGTCGTTTTTTATAAACAGGAGAAAGAATGAATTCCATAATAGTTTCCTATGCGGTCATGGGCCTGGCATGGCTTCTCTGGTCCATGGATCCGATACTGATACGTGTAATAGGGGATGATGTATCCCGTCCTGTTATGGCAGGTCTTTCCCTGGGAATGGCCGGTCTGATAATGATAGTCCCCGCTATAAAGGGATTTACCCGGATCAGCCGCCGGCGCGATCTGTGGTTCGGCTTCTTCTACTACATAATTTTTGCCACTGTGATCGCGGATCTTCTCTATGTGATTGCAATTCGTAACCTGAATCCCGGCCTTGTCAGCCTGATTTTGCGTTCCCAGGTCATGATGGCAATTCTGTCGGCATGGATATTTTTCAATGAAAAGCCTAACAAATCGGTCATGTTAGGCATGCTTATCGTAATTCTTGGGTATTGCGGGACAGCATATTTCTCCAATTCAGGAACTGTGCCGACGGAAGACGGCGTAACCAGAAACACGGTTCTGGGATGGCTTTGTGCCATTGCTGCCGCCATGCTGTGGACATCAGGAACCATCATGGGCAAGAAACTTATGGAAAATATCAAGTCAAGCCATCTCTGCGGCATGAGAATGCTCACTGCGGGAATAATCACCATTGCGGCCCATATCTGCTGCGGGGGCGGAGGGGAATACCTGACACTGAGCGGAAAACAGTGGGGCATCATGGCATTGAAATCCCTGTTATGCTCAGCTCTGGCATACGGTCTTTACATGTACGGACTGCATCTCTCCCCGGTCACGGCAGCCGCTGCAATAGAACAGGCGGCACCGCTGTTTACCTTGTTTGTGGCGACTTTCTTCCTCCATGAAACAATAGCCATGTACCAGTGGTGCACAGTGACCGTCGTATTCATAGGAGCGGCCATAATACTTGTAAACCAGTACAAGCGGGCAAAAATCTGAGGATACAAAGGTTAATATGGCTCCCCTGCTGCCAATATGGTTCATAGCACTCTGGGCTGCCGCCGCTCTGGCCATAATGCTTGCCGGCTATCGCGGGCTGCGTCTGAACAGAAGGCGCCTGCTACTGCTTGCCTTGCTTGACATGTCGGTACTCACATGTCTGCTTCTTGCACTGCTGCAGCCAGTTTACAGAAAAAGCAGCCTGCAGAAAGGAGGATGCAAGATTGTATTGCTGGGAGACTTCTCCGGAAGCATGGCTGTTTGCGACATGCCCTCAGGAATCAGCAGACGCCGGACACTGGCGGATATCACGCCATCTCTGCCCGATATAAGAACGGAATACATGGCGTATGCCGGCTCCATGAAACGCGTCGCGGATTTCAGCGGTGACGGCAGCCTGCCGGGGACAAGTCCGGCAGGAACCCATCTTCTTAAAATCCTTGAGGAATCCGGCAGATCTGTTCCCCTCGCCGCCGTTGTTCTTTTCAGCGACGGGGCAGTCAATGAGGGGCCATCCCTTACAGAGGCAGCCAAGGAATACAAGCGCCAGGGCATTCCTGTAAGCTGTGTCGGACTGGGTGGCGCATTGGATGTGCCGGATTATTCCGTCAGATGGCTCTCTCCCATAATGTCCGTAATGCGGGATGAAAACTGCATCCTTTCGGCTATTGTTGATGGCACTGCCCCCGCCGAACTGGAATTGACCTTTTCCGGAATCGAAGGAGTGATAGAAAAGCGCAAAGTCAGTTTTTCCAGTGCGCCGATACGGATTTCATTTGAAGTCTCTCCCCGAACTGAAGGTGTGCATTCATACATGATTGCAGTAGACGGTGCTCCGAAAGAAACCAGAAAGGACAACAATGCCGCCTTTGCCGCGGTGGAGGCAGCTGCCCCGCCAGTGTTCAAGGTCCTGTCCCTTCTTGCCGGGCTTGACTGGGAGCAGAGATTCATCAATCAATTCGCTGCCGGAAACAACCAGTTTTCTACTGCGTCAATCGTAATGCTTTCAGAGAAACGCTTTGCCGCAAACGGTTTTCCTGACAATGCAGTTGTCCCGGAAAACAAATTTCCTGACAATTCTGCATTCTATGATAATTTTGACATTGTGATCCTGGATACCAGAGCAATTCCAGCACTCGGGGAAAAAGGCATTCTTGCATTAAGGGCATTTGTAGAGAACAAAGGCGGGGGACTTATTGTCCGTGGCCCTGTCAGTGCAATGCCGTCGGTAATGGCCGATATGCTTCCATCAACAGGAACCGGGCTTGTACAGTCCAAGACTGCTTTGGAATTGAAGTTTCGCACGGATTTTATTTTCGGCAGAGACAAAACAGGGCTGCTTAACGGAGGACGGGGGGCTTTTCCTGCAGGCGGAGAGGATATTTATTTCCCTCTTGAAGGTCTCAGGAAATCCGCCAGGGTAATTGCTGAGCTTGACATGCGGCATGCCGGAGTGCCAATTGCGGCGGGAATGCCCTTTGGTGCGGGACGTGTTGTTCAGACCGGCTTGGAATCCACATGGAGATGGCACATTTCCGGCAACGGACTTCATGGTGCATGGTGGAGCAATTTGTTTCTATGGCTTGCCGAGGCCGCCAAACCCAGAATACGGGAAATGAACGGAAGGCTGACCAGGGCGGGAGAGGAATACCTTCTTGATCTGGCAGTACTGGATGACGATTTTCTACCTGCGCCCGAAGCATCTGTTACAGCTCTGATCCGCGGGCCTGACAGTGCCGTTACGGAACTGGTCCTGGAACCGTCCCCTGACGGTGAGGGGCGCTATTCGGCCATCACCTTTCCAGAAAAACACGGTGAATACAAGGTGTCCTACAGGATAAAGCTTCCTGAAAGAACTCTGCATAAAGAATCTTTTTTCATGGCATCGTCAGGTGGAAAGGAAATGGAAAACACATCTTTTGACGGAACATTGCTCCGCGATGTGGCAAGAATCAGCGGAGGGCGTTATTTTAATGCAGATGAGTACGATATGTCGAATATTCCTTTGTCGAATAAAGTTCCGAGAGTATATTCTGCTTCATATCCTGCATCATCACGGCTTTTCGCGGTTTTGTTTGTAGTTTCGGCTTTGGTGCTTTGTGCAGTAAGAAGGCGTTTAGGCTTGAAATAACAGGACGGTTTTCCAATGAAACTTCATCATACATTATGTGCGGCAATTCTGGTTTGCCTGTCTGCATTTGCTTCCGATGGATGGACTGAACTGATGCAATTCAGAAAGCCTGAAGGCAACCTTGTCTTCAAAATGGCGGGACGCCCGGGTGTCCCCCCGGTGAAACTGCGGATTTCCGGTGCGGAACGCAAGGCAGTGATAAATATGGGGGACGGGTCATGGAATATTTCATGTACTGATGACAAGGGAACAGGAATATCCCTTCCGGCACCGGTAGATCACGGACGGGCGGAAAATGCTTCTGAATATGAAGTCCTGGTAAAATTCCGGGAGGAATGGTGGGCATATTATATAAATGGAATGTTGTGCGGTGAAATGCAGGCTCCCATGGATCTGGAAGGATGCAGGCTGGAATGGCCGAATGACTCCCGTGTGCAGCTGAGTGCACCCATGGATTTCCAGATAACGGCAAGGCCTTCGTTCCAATCGGACTTTATGATCGAACCGGGAGCAAAAGATGAATTGCAGCCATGGAAGAAAGAGTACGGCAACTGGCATATACATACGGCCCTGCTTGAATCAAAAGACAGGCCCGAGACAGACCAGGGCACAATGAAACGCACGCCGCCATCGGCTGACAAGTCTCCGAATTTCTACTCTCTCAAGGGTGGAGGGAAAGAAGAGGATTGCCTGCTTACAACAGGAAGCGATCTTTTTGACAACTATACGCTTACGGCATCATTGCAGCCGGAAGGCGGCGAAGCCGGCATTGCATTTCTGTGCCGCGGAAGCGGAAAGGACACTACATTCTATGCCCTGACTCTGTATCGCGAAAACGACGGTGAAATCAGGCTATGGAAATATGAAAATGGAAAGCGCACCAATCTTGTGCGCGTGGCGGTCCCTCTTTATGATAAGCAATGGTATCTGCCCGGCGTCAGCCTTCGCAACGGTGAGATAACAGCTACTCTGGACAATGCCCTGCTGTTCCGTTACAGAGGACGCATTCCGGCAAACGGCAGAATAGGACTTTTTGCCAAAACACCTGAAGAGACCAGATTTGACGATGTAAAGCTTTCATCAAACGGTGATTTTGCGTTGGAAAACGAAAACGATCTGGCGGCAAATACGGTGTTTGCAACGCCCGGCATGGTCCGCCTTGCTGAAAAGCCGGGAGAAGTGTCTCTGCCGCAAGCCGGTTTTTCATTTAATGTAAAGGCCGGGGAAACAGATGAGATGCTGGCTCTTGGCCGCGCGCATTGTGCCTCGTCTGTGTTTTCAGCCCGGATTGACAGTGAAAAAGCGGGACTTGTCGCCGGATGGCGTGGAAATGGTCAGCCATATTATGTTTTTCTCAGGACCCGCAAAGGCAGGAATGCAGATTATGAACTTATACGCTTTGCACCCGGCGGAAAAAGCGTTCTGGACAGGTTTTCCGCGCCATGGCGGGATGGAGACGAGCTTCTTGTGGAAATATCCGCCTCGGGAATGCTGAAATGCTGCAGCAGCGATGCTATGATTTTCCGCAGGGACGATGTCAAGCCGGGTGCTGCCGGACTTTTCGTTCCTGCAGGTTCCTCAGCTGAATTCAGTGGTATACTTATGTCCAGAGAGCGTAAAAGGGCCTATGAAAGACTGCAGGAGAACAAGGTCTTTGAAAATGACCCGTTCATGCGTCACTGGGCTGCCGCCGAAGGTCAGTGGATAGGCGGAGGCGGTGACATAATGTACCACAAGGGCGACTTCTTCGGCGATTTCAATATGACTCTTCCCTATTTGGCGGGTGGTGAAATACATTTCGGTCTTGCGGACGGAGCAAAAGAAGGCGCGCTGAAACTGGTTCTGGCTGAAAAGGAAATAAAGATAAGCGGTCCGGACGAATATACGGAAACCTTTGCGATAGCACCTCAAAAGGCTGACGGAACGATAAATGTGAAGCTGGAAGGCTACTGGCTTGATGTATCCTGTTCCGGTAAACCCATCATGTCCCGCAGACTGGAGATGCCCCTGAGGGAATACGGAACCAGGGTACTGACCAGGAAATACACCAGCAAAATAATGGAGAAGAGCAGCGTAACCAGAATGAATGTCATAGATGACTTCTTCAGCGAATCTCCCCATGACTGGCTGGTCAACGGAGGCGACTGGCAGATAATCAACCGTTTTCAGTGTACAGCCAGCTGGTCCCACATGATAAGCCATTCCCTCGAATCCATGGGCGCATTCTGGCGCAAGCAGCGTTTTGAGGGAGACATGACCCTGGAATTCTATGCCGGGACAAGGCATGGCTATTACCACAAAGCAGGCAACATGAACTGCACAATAATGGCAAAAGACAACACTCCGTCCTCCGGCTATACTGTCACATGCTCAGAATGGGACCATAATAATTCCCAAAACTGGACTGTGCTGTACAGAAACGGCATAAGAATGACCAGATCCGATGCCTACATGGTGCCCCGTCGGCGCATGGGGACTTACAGGCGCATACACAATCCTCTTATCGCCAGAGGAAGAGATATTCACGGTGCCTGGTACTATATGAAATTGCGCAAGATAGGCAATAAAATTGAATACTGGTTTGACGATGAACTGGTAATGACTGCCAATGATGATGATGTGCTCAAAGAAGGTACTTTGGGAATATGGACATTTGACCACAGCATGACGCTGGCCCAAATTAAGATCACATACGAAAAAATGGTCAATAAGCAGCATGATGTGAAATTGCTGCCTGCCGAGATACCTGCACCCGCTAAACCTGCCGCCCCTGAACAATGGGATGCAACTGCAGGAGGATTCCCGCTTAATGCCATGGAATCAAGATACTGGAAATACAGCGATGCCGTTGCTCAGGGAAAGGCGGAGCAATTTGCATTGAACACGGACGGCATCATGGTAGTGAACAATCTTGGTGCAGGCGACATGAAAATATCAGCGGAACTTCCCGCTCTGAAACTGGCGGATGTGGCGGGTTTCAGGTTCCGGGTGAAAAGGACACGGGGAGCCGGATTCAATTTCTTCTACAATATACTTTCCGAAGACGGAAAGAAGATAATCGGCCGCTATTATCACAGGATTTCAGGAACTGATTTTTCAAGAGGTCCCTGGAAGAAGACCGGTGAGACGGAAATACCTGTATTTGAAGGTGCTCTAACAGGCACCGATGGATGGTCAGATGTCACAGTATGGCTTCCCCGCTGGATACGAACAAGCGAGGCCGGGGATGCCAAACATCTTGTCAAGGTCGGCGGATTCGGATTGGAGCAGTTCGATTTCATGGCTTCCGGAATTGCTGGTAATGCGCCAGGTGATGCCTACGCCGTATGCGATTTCAGACCCATATTCTATAAACGGCCTGAAGTAGTCGTCGGCAAGGATGTACGGGCAAATGCCAGACAGGGCCTGACGGGAAGCCGTCCTCCCATGACAATGGATGCCAAGGTTCTGGCCGGACAGCTGGAAAAATGCGCCCAGGGGACCGACAACCCCTGCGCCTATGTAGATTTAAACAAAGGCGGCTCAGCATTGACTGCAATAGTTGAATGGCTGCCTTCCCACGATGAAGCGGATGTGAAGGTCGAATGGGCCGACGGCAGATTTGATACAGTAGCCGTGAAAAGCGGAAGACCATATTGTGACTACCGCCTGGAGAATATGAAACTTAAGTTCAACGGCGCTGATTTAAAACTGATCCATGACAAGCGGGGCGACGCCATTGCAACAGCGGTGATTCCGCGCAATGACGGTGCCGTCGCAAAGTTCGCCGGAGGGAAACTGGATTTTGAACTTAACCTGGGAAAAAACAATGTCAGGCATTTCCAGCTTGAAACCGGGGATGCAAAACGGGGAAACGCGCCCCCTGCACTTATGAAAATTGATGGATTCACGCCATTGTGGCTTGGCTTTGAAGAGGAAACTATTCCATCTGCCCTGGTTCGCCAGGGTGAACCGCGCATGATGTTCGATCATGATCCGGAGACCGGAAGGCATATGATCATAAACAACTATCCCGGCAACGGCGGGTTAAGGACCCAGTATAAGCAAAGTTATTCCATTGCAGAATATCCGGTGATGTTCCTGCGGTACAATGCCGATGATATGTGCCATGTATCGCTTATATATGGTCACAATTATATCCGCCTGGGGGCCCAGAGCAGCAGAGACAGCCGCAATGTGCGTTTTGCAAAACCTCTGGAGCAGGACGGTAAATGGCATTCATGGCTGGGCTTTGCAGCTGACGGATTCGTCAACCGAAACTACAATACCAGAAAATATTCCGTATCCGAATTTACGATAGGGACCGGAAGAGGAGCAGACCAGACAGGAGTCTACAGCAGATTGAAACTGGATGACATCATGGCTGGACCGGCAGTCAATTCAGCAGAAAATCTGGCATTTACTCCCACATATTTTGATTTTGACGGCGTGGAGCGGATTGAATATGCATTTTTCAACGGGGAATTGTTCTATGACGGCAGGGAATTGAACTGGAGCAAAGCTGCACCAGGCGCCAAGATCCAGCCGGTTCTGCCAAAGGATGTCAAGGATGGACTGGCCAGCATACTTGTACGTGCGGTTGACAAGAGGGGCAATATTTCACCCGTGACACAACTTCCTTTCCTGCTGGACAGGAAGCCTCCCAAAGTCGAAATGGCAGTTGTGACTACTGACCGGCCGGAACTGAACGGCAAAATGCTGCGGATCAAGGTCGACAAGCATGGAGGAGCTCCGCTGAATCTTGCAAAAGCAGTGTACAAGACATCGGAAAAAAAACTGGGGATTTCCAGCTGGTCCAATGAATATGACAATACCGAAAACCATGACATCGCATTCCTTAACTACCCCTTCATACTCAGGCGCCAGCTTGATAAGACTCCGGATGGAGGGACTGTGGATTTCCAGATGTGCGGCATAGAAGACGGTGCTGGAAACAAATGTCCGGATCATTCATATAAGATCAAGGTAAATTTTGCGGGTGACAAGCGCGGTCCCAGCTGGCACAGCCTTGTGCCCGATGACGGCTATGTCATAGCGCATAACTGGGATGGAACGCAAGTCGCAAACAGTAAGTTTTTCCACAGCGGAGGCGGACAGGAACTGAGAATCGTAAATGAGGCGGCATCATCCCCGTTCCTGAGGCATTACGGCTATTCAAGAAATGCCAGCTTGATCTGCAATATAACGTGGGAACCTGCCAAGACCCCCTGGATGGGCTTCAGGCTGTCAACCACAACACACAGAAAGAATACCTGGACAAGGCTGGTTCTTACCGCCGAGGACAACAGGCATTTCATTATTTCGCTCACGGCGCCCAGCAAGGAGGCTAATGAACTCAATACAAAACAGACATTCCAGTGGGAAAACAACAAATGGATCAACTTCTCCTTCAATGTGCTCCAGATGCTCAGGGACAAGAAAATCCCCGATGCGGACAAGATCAAGTTCAAATCCATTACATTCCTGAGAACTGGCATGAAGCACAGGGATAATCTGCAGCTGGATGACTTCTTTATCATGGGACCACCGGTAAAGAAGCGGGACTGCAGGATAATTGCATTTGACGAAAGCGGCGTGGCATCCATAGACATATATGACGGCGATGCTATTGTAAAAACATTGAAAATTGGATCGGACTATTACAATCTGGATGATCTTCGCACAGACAAATTGAGATGGCTGCGCCTGATAGCAAAGGACAAGGTCGGCAATGTTTCCATTCCATGCTGGCTGCCCATCGCACCAAAATGACTGTTTGAATAAAGGAGAATACATGACACGGATAGCATTTATCAGCGATATACACTCAAATATAGATGCCCTGCAGGCGGTGCTGGCCCATATTGATGCAAAGGGGGCTGATATGACTGTCTGCCTGGGAGACATTGTCGGCTACGGTCCCTGCCCTGTGGAATGCATACAGGAAATACGTAAACGGGAAATACAGAGTGTGATGGGAAACCATGACGAATATGTCACTTTGCTTATGGATCCCAAGGTGGAAAAACTGAGGCCGGACATAAAACAGGCAGTGGAATGGACTCAGATGCAGCTTTCAATGGAGGACCTGAAATGGCTCAGCAAGCTGCCTATGAGAATGGATGCGGATGAGTTTTCCATTCTGCATTCGTCCTTCGCCCCGATAAAATGGTCCTACTGCCTGGATGAGCGCAGTTTCAAAAACAATTTTGCCTATCAGAACTGCCAGCTGGCATTCTGCGGGCACAGCCACAGTCCGCTTGTGGGAATGGATATCCCCGGCGATGAACCGCAACTGGATTTCTACGAAAAACCCAAAATACTGCCTGCGGACAGGAAAGTCATGGTGAATGTGGGATCAGTTGGACAGCCGAGAGACAGAAATCCCAAGGCATGCGTGGTGTTTTACGAACTTGAGCAGCGTAAAGTCTGGCTGGAGAGAGTGGAATACGATGTAGAGGCGGCAAAAGCGCGTTTTGAGGCAGCAGGATTGCCGGAGCGTTTCGGGAAGCGCATTATTGACGGTAAATAATAAATTGCGTTTATGACATATATAAAAAGGATGGCAATCATGGTTTTGACAGCCGGCTTGATGGCGCTGGCCGGTTCCGGTCCCCGGGTCAGCGATGTTGAATTTTACAATGCTCTTGATCTGGACATGCCCGGCCTCGAACAGGTCTCAAAAGCAGCCAATGCAAAGGATTATGACAAAGCAGGCAAGGCGCTGGCAGCATATTACAGAAATCGCCAGACTCCGTTATGGTTTGTATCATGGAGAGACAGGCCTGCACCGAAGAAGACGCCCGGTGTCCGGATCATCAGGGATGCCGAGGAGGTTATGGCCCACAGATTGACCAGCGTCGGCGTAAAGCACCAGTTCGGTCCCCGCATAGACTGGTCTGCAAATCCCATGAAAAACAAATACAAAGAATGGACTTGGCAGCTGAGCAGGCATGACTGCTGGGAAAAGCTGCGCATTGCTTACTGGCATACGGGAGATGACAAATATGCCGCCGAATTTGCAAAGCAGATGATCGGATGGGTGGAAGACAACCCTCCTCCTTCAGACTGGGGAAATTATCCTGGTTCAAGATGGCGTACCATTGAGGCCGGCATCAGAAACATGTCAAGCTGGCCGAATTGCTTCTTTGGGTTCTTAGGCTCGCCTTCATTTGATGACAGTGCCATTGTGATTATGCTGAAGTCCTTCTACGACCATGCCGTCCATCTGAAAAAATATCCCACCAAAGGAAACTGGCTTTGCATGGAAATGTGCGGTCTTTATAATATCGGCGTGCTTTTCCCAGAATTCAGAGATGCGGAGAAATGGAGGGATTTTGCATTGAAGACCCTTTATGCCGAAATGGAGATACAGGTATATCCGGACGGAGCGCAGACCGAGCTTGCGCCGGGATATCACGGAGTATCCCTGGGATGCTTTGAAAAGGTTCTGGAAACTGCAAAATTAAACAAGCTTCCAGTACCCGGGGACTATATGAAACGCATTGAAAAAATGTATGACTACTATGTCAAATTCTCCAAGCCGAACAGATGCATGCCTGAATTGAATGACTCGGGCAAAGGATCCGTGGTGCGTTTTGTTGGAAGAGGAGCAACATATTTTCCGGAAAACGAGCATTTCAAATACATTGCATCAAAGGGCAAAAAAGGAGTTGAACCGCCCTACCGCTCTGTGCTGTTCCCCTATGCGGGCTGGGTTGTTATGCGTTCAGACTGGTCAGAGGATGCACGCTACATGCTTTTTGATGTAGGGCCCTTCGGAACCGGGCACCAGCATGAAGACAAGCTCTCCATTCTGATTCACGCCTACGGCAGTGACCTGCTCAGCGAAGGCGGAATATATGAGTACGATAATTCAATCTGGAGAAAATATGTTCTTTTGACTTATGCACATAATACGGCAGTGGTGGATGGATTGTCGCAGGCAAGAGGCGGAAATACAGAACTCTACAGGACTGAAAAACCCCTGAAGAGTAATCTTATAGTGGATGGAGACATGGAATATGCCTGGGGTATCTATAAGGATGGATACGGGTATAATGAGCACACTCAGGTTACTCATTTCAGATCCGTCACATTTGTTAAAGGCCGTTTCTGGGTTCTGGCAGATGTATTTACGCCCGGAGATGATGCAACTCATACATACACAAGCATATTCCATTTTGATACACCTGAAGCCGTTGTGGATAAAAAGTCGAAGACTGTGCGTTCAAATAATCAGGAAAAGGCAAATCTTGCGATAATTCCCGTTATTCCTGAGGGACTTGGACTTGAAGTCGTGACCGGAGAGAACAAAAACGGCATGCCTCAGGGATGGATCAGGGAAAAGCCGTACAAGATGCGCCCGGTCGCCACGCCCATGTTCAGCCGCACAACGGCCGGTGTATGCACGGAAGTATACATACTGTATCCACTGAAGGCCGGAGAAGATAATCCGATTGACAAGGCAACGTTCAGCAATAGAACAGTTGACATTAAATTGAAAAACGGTGAAAGTTTCAAAATAAGACCATTGTTGGAGCCTAAGGAGTAAAAGAAATGAACATTAGCGATTTACCAGTCGGCGATGCCGGAGCCTGCATAGAATACAGTTATTTTCCTACGCGTTGGCAGCATTTTCTCTGGCGCAACTGGGGCATAGCTCCGGCAGAGCGCATAGCTGATATACTGGGATGCGATGTTGCCAGGGTAAAAGCCGCCGCTGAGGAGCTTGGGCTTCCTTCTTCCCCGGTACTCAGTCCCAAGTGGCTCAGCCATGGATACCTTACCATAATACGCAAAAACTGGCAGCTGCTGAACTATGAACAGCTGCTTCAGCTTCTGGGATGGAGCGCGGAAAAGCTGGCCTACTCCCTAAAGGAAGAGGATTTCCTTTATCACAAGCTGGGAAACCTGAAGCCAATATGCCCGAAAGTCAGCTATACTGAACTCACTCCGGAGCAAAAAGAGGCAACAGCAAAAATAAAGAATATGCTTGGTTCCTTTATCCCCGCAGAAGAGGCAGATTATAACGAGCATCCGTTCGCATTTGCAGAAAAGTACAAAGCCAGAAAAACTGCGGACGGACGCCAGCGTTTTGAGTTCAATTTCATTCATTCCTATGCGGCAAGCTGCGGTGATGTGCTGGGCGAAGCAGAAAAGCTGGATCCGGTTCCGGAGAATCTTCTCGAGCAGTATGCTTCCATGGGAATACAGGGAATATGGATCCATGCCCTGCTGTATCTTCTGTATCCCATTCCGGGGGCGGAAGAGTATTCAGCAGGCCGTGAAAAACGCCTGGCAAATCTGAAGCGCATAATCGAGCGCTGCGCCCGCTACGGCATAAAGCTGTATCTTTACCTGAACGAACCCCGTTTCATGCCTGCACCATTCTATGACAAAAAACCGGAATGGAGAGGCATCAAAAAAGACGGTGACGAAGATAATATATGGCATATCTGCACAACGCGCACAAAAGAACCGCTTCAGTGGCTTGAAAGTGGCCTGAAATGGCTCTTTGCCGAAGCAAAGGGACTGGGGGGCATATTCTGCATCAATCAGTCTGAAAATCCAACAAGCTGCCATTCGCATACTAATTCATACGCCTGCCCCTACTGCAGCAAGCATCTGCCTGAGGAAATCGTGTCCGAAGTCATAAGCGCTATGGAAAGAGGCATGCATGCCTCCGCGCCCGAAGCCAAAATGATTGCATACGACTGGTCATGGACCCGTTTCAGAGGTGATACGGACAATGCTCCTTTCAAGCGTGAAATCATCGACAGGCTCCCGACAGACCTGTATTTGAACTGCGTCAGCGAATGGGGCATGAACACAAAGATCGGCGGCGTGAAACAGTATCTGGTGGATTATTCAATTTCCCAGCCCGGTCCCAGCGAAGAGACTCTGGAAGTGTGGCGCCATGCCCAGAAGAGGGGCATAAATGCAGTTGCCAAAGTGCAGCTTAACAATTCATGGGAGCTTTCCGCAGTGCCCTATATTCCGGTACCCTATCTTGTCGAAGAGCATCTCAACAATCTTGAGAAAGCCGGCGTAAAGGGGCTGATGCTGAGCTGGACTCTGGGCGGATATCCCGGAGGAAATCTTGAGCTGCTCAAGGCCACGCCGGAAGAAATGGCGGCGGCCCGCTATCACAAGGAAGTGGCGGACATTGTATGCAGGGCAGAAAAGCAGTTCAGCGAATCTTTCAGGAACTTCCCCTTTACTGTCGGTGTGATTTACAGAGCGCCCATGAACTATGGACCTATGAACCTGCTTTATCTTGAGCCCAGCGGATACAAGGCCACCATGGTGGGCTTCCCCTACGATGATCTGAAGGGATGGCGCAGCCTGTATCCGGAGGATATTTTCGAAAATCAGTTCAAGATGCTGACAGAGGGCTGGAAAGAAGGTTTGAACATCCTTGAAACTGCCGAAGCCAGTCTGACAGAGGCAGAGAAGGCTGATTTCCTGGAATTGAAGACCATGGCGGAAGCGTCATACTGCCATTTCCGCAGCACATATATGCAGATATGCTTTGTTCGTGCAAGGGAGGCCGGAAACAAAGAAGGCATGCTTGCCTGTGCAAAGGAGGAACTGGAATTGGCACGCTGGCTTTACGGTATAGCCCGCAGGGATTCCCGCATAGGATTCGAGGCAAGCAATCACTATTATTACTCCCTCGGTGACCTGAAGGAAAAAATGCTCAACTGCATGCATATCATAGAAAAACTGTCCTGACGGTAAATCGAGTAGGAGGTAGGCGAAATAATCGCCTGCCTCCTATTCGATTGTATGCCTAACGACACCATAATCCGGCTTTAAAATATTCAGACTGAAAAACTAATTTTTAGTTTCCTGCGCTATTTTTCTTACTGTCCTTGTTGACGCTCCTGTTGCTGTACAAATGTCCTTTACAGCAAAATTATTCAGAAGCATACGCCTTATTATAAAATGCTTCTCCTCGATTCTTCCCTCAGTCCTTCCTTCAGTCCTTCCTTCGGCTCTTCCTTCAGCTCTTCCTTCGGCTCTTCCCATTGCTTTAAATTGCTCTACTGCCTTGCACATTTCTATTTTTCCTCCCCTTTCATCATTTACAATGTTGCATCCCAGACAAACATTAAGCACATCAACAGCCTCTTTACTGAGAACCACTCCAGGAGTTTCCTGCTCCATTTCATGACTGATCAAAACTGCGTTATCCTGATTGCAAAAGAAATTTACCACGGCTTTCAATTCCTCGCAACTTAATTTTTCCCTTTTTTCATGAAGGTCACTCATTTCCAGAACCGTAATCCTGTAATCGTTAATAAACGGCCTGAGCGCCTCATCAAACTGAGAATACATTTGCATCAGATTTGTCTTATGACGCCATTTTCGTCTGCCTATGTTAATCACCAGATTCACAATTGGGGGAATGCCATGCCTTCTTTTTCCTTCTGACTTTTTAAGCTGGGCCATATATGTTCTGGCATCATACTCCATCATGCGCATTACCATTTCCTCATCACTGCGGGATTGCAATTCAACTCCTAAAATCAGGTAATTTGTGCCGCCGTCAGTATGCATGCCAGCCTGAAACAGCAAATCCCGGAAAAGATTATCCGTAACTCCTTCAAGTTCTTTTTTTTCAGAACTGCTTTTTTTCTTTTTATGCAATATTCTCAGCAGTTCCGTCCTTATTTCTCTGAGCTTTCCGGGTTTAATTCTCTGCTTTCCATCAAAGAGCAGAAAATTAAACAAATCTGCAACGATTTCCTTTCTGTTAAAGAATAATCTTGCAGCTGTATCTTTTTCTGATGTCATAAATATAACCCCTCTTTTTGCTGAATAAAAATGATAAATGGATTTTAATATCCAGTTAGAGAATTTACAATATCTTTTTAAGATTTCAAGAAAAGATATTATTTTTTCTAATTATGAATACAAAAAGAAGAGCACATCCATCCTCAAAAACATACAAAGAATACCGAACTGTCTGAAACTGCACCTTGTACTAAGCCCACATCAGAAACACTGCAGCTTCATGATTTAAAAAAAGGCATACCGGGGCTGCACTTTCAATCATGCGCCCCACTGCAGTCAATACGCAACAACACATCCCGGGACAGGAAGCAGCCCTGGTTATAAAAATCAGAAAACAAATATATACTACTACACAAATATACGGCAATTTGTCTCAATTATCGGACATTCCTCCAGGGGTGTTACTATTGGTTTTGTTTCCGCCGGATGTTTGATTTCCAGATAAATGCCGTCTTGTCTTCTATCCCAGTGTACATATATATTTCCGTATGGCGTTGGCATTTCTCCGGAAGCTTCAGGCAATCCTGCGGTGTATGGTGAGACTTTGAATGTCCTGAAACCAGGTTCCACCGGTGTTATTCCCAGTATTACGCTGCGGCAGAAAAATGGCATTATGCTTGCCCAGCCATGACACAGGCTGCCCGCCGCCTCAAAGTCACTTGCGCCGTATTTTGTTTCCCAGAGAGTTGAGCTTGATTCAAGGGCCATAGGTTCGATACTGCTGCGCAGTTCATCAGCCAATATACTGCGTGCCTCGGCACCGCATGAAACAAGACCCTTGATAAGATAGTGCATCACGGGCAGTTCGCAGGGACTCAGGGGGCCGTCCTTGAAAAGTTTAACAAGGTCCTTTTTCTTTTCCGGTGGAACAAGACCGTTTGCCAGCATTATGGCCTGCACATGACCGTAAAATTCATCCTTTTCCTCCATGGAATGAGCATATCCCTTTCCGGCAGGATCCCAGAAGAGCCTTTCTATTGTTTCAGCCAGATCCTTCGCCTTATCCTTCAGGTACTTGCTTCGTGCTGTATTTCCCATGTTCTCATGCATTTCAGCTGCGGTAATAATCGCTTCCAGCAGATATATGTTATACGGTGCCTGGCCATTGCCTTCAGAGAACTGCAGGCCATTGTTCCATTCGCAGAAGTTCCAGTAATTCTTGCTCTTCCCCGGATGATAAAGGCCATTGAACTTTTCATCCGGCGTATCAAGCGCCCTGTCCAGTATAATATCGACTCTTTCATGCCATTTCCTGAACAGATCGTCTTTTCCGCTGTAAAGCCAGTGCTCCCTCAATGCAGGGATCCATACCATTGTGAATATGGGAATGCGCCTTCCTGAGTGTCCTCCCGGCGATGTTATATACAGATATCCATCCCCGTCAAAATTAGCTCCCATCAGATCCAGGCAGTTTTCCGCAAAGTCATAGTTGCCCCAAAGAGAATAGCCATACAGGATCTGGTTGCGGGAATCATATGCGTACATTGACTGCTCCCGCCAGGGGGTGTCTTCATAATGCTCATGCATACAGAGCTTCAGGGTATATGCCGATTTGCTGTTTATATGAAGCAGGAGTTTGTCGTCGCAGGTGAATGTGCTTTCCTGCGGCAGCGGCAGTTCCAATGGAATTATCCCCGCATTCCGCAGTTTCAAACCGCTGCTGCAATTTGTAAAATGCAGCTCCAGATAGCGTCCTGAAATGCGCCTGTGCGGATGCATATATATGTTTGCTCCTTCTCTGCAGATGTATCTGTCAGCGAAATTTCTCAGTCCCACATAGCTTCTTACACGTCCGTCTTCCAAATGTTCGCCATAACAGATGTCAATAACGGTACCTTCAGGAGCATCCAGGTCCAGGAATACATATCCGCATGTTTCCCTCTGCATGTCCACGATGACATATGTTCCGTCCGTTTTTTCCGGACATGGATTTATTTCAAACTCAAAGGAGCCATCCATTGCGATCTTGCTGCGCAGGTATCCGTGCTTGAAATATTTTTCCGGCAATTTAAGGAAGAAATCTTTTTCACGCCTTGGCGCCATGAAATCATTGAACGCTGTTTCAGCAAATGATTCGTAGTCTTTTTGGCGCACCAGGTATCCCATCTGGCAAAATTCACCTTCCGTCAGTTTAACTTCTCTGAGCTGCGGGATCTTCCGCATTGACAATTTCGGTCCGGAATCGGTAAAAATGGCATTATTCCAGGAATCATCGTTGTAGTCCGGTGATATCCAGTTGTCCGCCTTTCTTGCATCGTACTCAAATACAAACCCCAGTTGGCTTGTCACTTTATGACACAGCCCAGTTGTGTACTCATGGGATATGTCCCAGCGCCAGTCTGCTTCAGCACAGGACAGGACCTTGCCGTCAGCAAATATTTCGCACATGAAATATGGTTCAGCCGCAGCTATGGTGGAAAAATCCATTCCGGCATAGTGTATCTCAACTGCAATTACATTGTTGCCTTTGTGCAGCAGGTCTTCTATTTGCAGCTCCGATATGGTACCTTCACCCTTGATGTCCGCCAGCTGTCCTGCCTGGAGCCTGGTTCCGTTAACGAATGCGGCAAATGTCGTTTCAGCAGAGATGTTCAGAACGGCCTGCCCGATGCCGTCCCAGATGAAATGTCTTCTGAAGCGAATATAGCTGTCTTTTTCAAATTGTTGTCCCGTAGTAATGAATCTGCTGCACATTTTAACGCTCCGCCATTCAATAGATGAGTTGTCTATCTATGATGAGCGTAATTTAAATAGAAGAGCACTACAATCAATGGGGAAGTTATGGTTTTAGGCATTTTTAATGTTTTTTGCGAAATTCTGATACTAATGCCCAGACACCAAAGTGCTCTAAAATGGAACTTGTTTAAAAATAAATGTGCCGGCCTTTCGTCAAAAGCAGATGGCAATTATGTCAAATATTGCAAAACATGTTCAAGTTCCATTTTTAACTGCTGTTTTTTAAAAAACTGTTGTTGAAAAAGAAATCGACAAATAGTATAATAGTCTCCGTTGCGATATGTTTTGGCTGGTAGCCCCTTGCCATATATTTATTTTGCAGCACATTTTCCGTAAGCGCAGTTTTTTTTGCAATGGAGTAAAAATGAAAACTCAGATGTCCGGATATGATTATGTTCCCGAGCCCGTACCGGTGAAAAGTTCCATTGAGATTTCAGCTTTTTATTATCCCGGCACGGAGCAGATGGCCGAATGGGATCAGGTGGATCAGGTCATGCCCCACATAAAGCCTCTTCTCGGATGGTATGACGAAAGCAATCCGGAGGTTGTGGACTGGCAGATAAAGTGGGCCGTGGAACATGGCATATCAAGTTTCTGCGTGGACTGGTACTGGAACCGTGGAGATCAGCGTCTTGATCACTGGGTGAAGGCATTTTACAAGGCAAAATACCGCAAATACCTCAAATGGTACATGATGTATGCCAACCACAACAATGTGGGATCCCATTCAACTGAAGACCAGATAAAACTGACTCAGTTCTGGATAGACAATTACTTCATGACACCTGAATACTACAAGACGGAAGACGGGCGCCCGGTGGTCGTCCTCTGGTCCTGGGACATGATAGACAAGGACTTTGTAAACGAAGCAAAGGAACGCGGTGAAGTCCTGCAGCCCGGCGAAGGAGTAAAACGTGCATTAAAACTCAGTGACGACATGGCCAAAGCAGCAGGCCTGCCCGGCATTTGCTTCGTGGATATATACAAAAGCAGAACCTACGAGCAGTGGCTTGTCGACAGAGCGAGGAATGCCGGATACGAGGCCCAGAGTGTATACAATTTTGATGCAGGTGCATATTTCATTGCAGAAGATTGCCGCAAACCGGATGATACTCCCGCCTCATTTTCATACGATCTCGTCATTGAAGCCTCCAAACGCTGGTGGAATATGACTTCACTGGACAAATCATTTCCGCTGTGGCCCATCCTGCCTACAGGATGGAATGACAAGCCCAGATCATTTCAGAACGCACGGGTCGTGCATGGCAGGACACCTGAGAAATTCCGCGAAATATGCCGCAACTGCAAGGATTTCTGCGAGAAAAACGGTTTTAAAAAAATCATTACCGCTCCGCTGAATGAATGGCAGGAGGGCAGCTATATCGAACCCAACCAGGAATTTGGCTTCGGTATGTACGACGCCATAAGGGATGTGTTCTGCGATAAGCCGGAGGGAGGCTTCCCTCCAAATGTGACGCCAGCCGAACTTGGTCTGGGACCATACGACTATCCGCCCATGGTCCGTCCTGCAACAACAGAATGGGATTTTTCAGAGAATGTACAGGGATGGTACAGAAATCCCTTCGGCACGGCCTATCTGAGAATAATTGACAAGGCACTGCATTTTTTCAAAAGCCATCCGGACAAAGCGGCGCTGCGCATAAGGCTGACTCCTTTTGCAGCAGAGGATTTTTCGCATTTCAAGATTTTCATGCGCGTGACTCCCAATCCGGATTCACCGACCAAACCCTCCGGAAATGAAAAGATGACCCTTTTATGGGGAACAACGGACATTCCATTGATCAAGCCGGACATTACCCTGGAGGAAGAATCATCTGTCAGCATTCCCGTCACCCTGGATGGAGAATGGCATGAATATGCCCTTGATGTGACTGGAAACCCAAACTGGAAAGGACAGGTGAATGAAGTATGGTTCGATCCTGTCAATCTCACTCAATGCTATGTTGACATAAAGTGGATGGCATTCCGCTGAACAGCTTCAGTGACGAATAAAAAGATGCTTCGCCCGCCTTCCCTCAGTCCAATATTTTGTGGGCAATGGAGAAGTATACAAACAGGGCGAACACATCCACTATGGTTGTGATCATGGGGCTTGCCATCAGGGCCGGGTCAAATTTGAACTTCTTTGCTATCATTGGCAGCAGGCATCCTGTCAGCTTGGCGAATATTATCACTATCATAAGTGTCACGTTCACTATTATGACGATGGGCAGCGACAGGTCTTTCGTGAAGATCAGCATGCGCATTATATTGGCCAGACACAGCAGCAGTCCCACTGTAGCTCCGACCCTGATCTCCTTCCAGGCTATCAGCAGCCAGTTTTCAAGTTCAACTTCGCCTACCGCCATGCCTCGTATAACAAGGGTCGAAGCCTGGGCTCCGCAGTTTCCACCGGTTCCCATAAGCGTGGAGAAGAAGCTGGCAAGGATGACATGGGACGCAAACAGGTCATTGAAATGAGTTATAATACATTCTGTGAATGTTGCAGACGCCATAAGCAATAGAAGCCATACTATCCTGTTGCGTGCAAGAGTAAAGATCCCGGTTTTTATATATTCGTCCTCCGATGGGCGAAGGGCCGACATCTTTTCGAAGTCTTCAGTGTTTTCTGCCTCGATCACGTCCACGATATCGTCAATGGTGATAATTCCCACGACGCGCTCCTCTCTATCCACCACAGGCATGGCAATCAGGTCGTATTCCTTGAACTTGGCGGCCACTTCTTCCTGGTCCTCCAGTGTGCCGGCAAATATGACCGGGGTAGTCATAATGTCCTTGATAAGAACATTTTCATTGCTCAAAAGTATTGTCCTGAGGGACAGGACTCCCAGCAGCTTGCGGCCCGGTCCAACAGCATAGCAGTTGTATATAGTTTCCTTGCGCCTTCCCTGTTTCCGTATATGCGAAAGAGCTTCAGCCACCGTCATGGACTCTCGAAGTATTATATATTCCACCGTCATCAGACTGCCGGCACTGTTTGGCGGATAGTTCAGTATTGAATTCAACTGCTCCCTTTTGTCTTTTGTGCATTGAGACAGCAGTTCCTCCACCAGGTTTGCAGGAAGTTCATCCAATACATCAACAGCATCATCCACAGCCAGATCCTGGAACATTTTCATAAAGTCCTGCTTGATCCTGTCCGTGTTCCGGGGTGATTCAAGGGACTTAACAATCTGGAGCCTTATGGCGCTGTCCACATAGGTAAATATTCCGGCTGCAGTGTCTTTCGGGAATGTCCTGAATACAGTTATCTGCTGTTCCGGTGTAAGATACTCCAAAGCCTTGGCAGCGTCCACATAATTCATCGACTCTATGACCTGCCGCAGTCCCCTGAGATTATTTTCCGCTGAAAGTTCTTCCAGGATTTTTTCCATTTCACTGGAAATACCAGCGTCAATATCACCAACGATAGAGTTAATATTTATTTCAATGTCCATGTTTTCACCAATATCATCTGAACAGAAGTTAAAACAAATCGCATTCAGCCACACAGCATAGTTTGCCGTATCTTAATCTTCAGCTGTATTTAATGCAACTGGGAACAGAATCGCTACTGTGCTGTGAGCGACTGTCCGGAACCTTCTGATGATGATATAGATTCAAACGCATTTTATGGCTTCCTTGAAAAAACTGCCATAATTTATCAATATATATTGAAAATCAATACGCCTACGAATAAAGCAGACGCAAAAAAGAAATGCTTAACATGGCGGCAGTCACATGAACAGCCGCCATGGATAATATCAATTATTATGCAGGGGAGAAGTTGTCCTTGCTCACTCCGCATACAGGGCAGGTCCAGTCGTCCGGCAGCTGTTCAAAAGGTGTTCCGGCTGGAATGCCGTGCTGCGGATCTCCCTTTGCCGGATCATATTCCACTTTGCAGATGTTGCAGACGTATTTGCCGCCGTTTCCGGAAGCAGCCGGTTTTGCTGAGGCTGCGGGGGCTACACCTTCCTGTTTTACAAAATCCGATGCCGGATGCTTGCAGAGGGGACAAATGAAATCCGCCGGCAATTCATCGCCTTCGTAGACATAACCGCAGATGGTGCACACATAGCCGCTGCCGGATGCCGCTGCAGGCTTCGGCTTTACATTTGCATGATAATAGGCGTATGTCATTGAAGGATCCGTCGACAGTTCCTGGGCCTCGGTGACTTTGCAGATGAACATTCCATGGGTTCCAAGATCCTGATAGGATTTCACTTCCAGAGATATGAAAGCATTGCAGTTTCCTGTAAGCACGGGAAGACCGTTAGCTGAACGCAGGAAATTCACATTCTCCATTTTATCCATATCCCGGCCGCTGTGAAAACCGAACTTTTCAAACAGGGTGAAAGGGGCCTTTTCAGACAGAATGTTCACATTCATCTTCCCGGTCTTGAGTATCATTCCGTGGGAAAAATTGGCCTTGTTGATGGATATGGCATACAAATCATCAGACACCTGCATGAATGTATTGCATATCATGCCGTTGTCCTTTTCCCCATCGGTTGCGGTCACTACAAAAAGGCCGTAACTGATCTTCCACAGGGCTGATTTTTCTATGTTACCCATTATGTAATCTCCTTCTTCAACGAACAGTAAGTTGTTTCTTCACAGCAGGTTGTTTATTCCAAAATAAGGCTCTGGAAACGATCCGGCTGATGGTAGTTGGTAATTGTGAGCGGCGCCCATGTGATCCAGTGGGGATGGCTTGTCTTGTCCGCGCACTTATAGAAATTGGCTGTCCATTCCATGTTGTTCAGAGAGCCTATCTTTCCGCAATAAGGTTCAATAGCCTCAATGGGAATGGTGAACATGACCTGCCAGTTGACCGGCTCTGTGATCTCAGGCTCGATGATATGGGGCATGGTGGTCTTCACTGTGATGAGATTGCCATATTCCGGGGAAACTTTGTAGTATTCCTTGAAACCATGGTCCGTGCGGGTCCAATCCGCCACATAGTAGAACAGATAGGCTCCGCCTACGCTCATTTCAAGATTGAAGTATCCGGGACCAACAGAGGGCTTGAAGAAGAATTCCACACATGTATCACAGCAGACGCTGTCCTGATATGTGGTGGCAACTGCCCTTACATAACGGTCTTCACCGCAGAAGAGACCATAAATGTTCGTGTCATCATGAAGCAGCCTGAGAGTGGTCTTCGGATGATGATCGCTGCTCTTGGGGCATACATTTACCAGTTCGGCCACTTCTGCCGAAGCAAAATCTGATTCCCTGAACAAAGGTGCCTTTGCTGTGCGGCGGACTATGTACTGCATTGCTTTTCTCCTCTGAATGTTGAATGAATTATTTAACTTTAGATAAACACAAGGCTAATTTAGCCTGTTTGCCGCAATTAACCAGAGAATATAAAAAAAAAATCCACAATGTTTCATAATTTATCAATATCATGATTCAGTATGATTTTTGATAAAACTGTAAATCCCATAGCTTACATTTTGTCCCTGTAATTCATGTCAAATTGACCACATAATTCCACTTAACCTGCTCCTTAGATCTCATTCCCCCCACAATCTCATTCCC